>CBFHOU010000024.1:0-9289 GCA_965657695.1 Bacillota bacterium
ACATATTTACATTCCAATATTAAATCGTTAGACCGGATTGAAATTATTCGTGAACTTCGTCAAGGAGTCCATGATGTGATTGTCGGAATTAACTTACTTCGTGAAGGACTCGACTTACCTGAAGTCTCGTTAATTGCGATTTTAGATGCGGATAAAGAAGGCTTTTTACGTAGTGAGCGAAGCTTGATTCAGACCATTGGTCGAGCGGCTCGTAACGTCAATGGGACCGTCTTGATGTATGCGGATAAGATTACGGATTCGATGCAAAAAGCAATTGATGAAACCAACCGTCGTCGCACGATTCAGCTTGACTATAATGAGGCCAATAACATCACTCCACAAACGATTAGTAAACCGATTCCGGATACGATTCGAATTACTACCGATAGTGAAGGTAACATCGATCCAAAACGATTAAGCCTCCAAGAAAAACAAGCGTTGATTACCAATATTGAAAAAGAAATGCGTCAAGCTGCGAAGACGTTAGACTTTGAACATGCAGCGATGCTTCGTGACTTGATGATGGAGTTAAAAGGAAACGTATGATTAAAGGCATCGGAACCGATATCATCTTAATTCAGCGAATCTCCTTAGAAGATCATTTTGTTGCGCGTATTTTAACTGCTGATGAAATTGCGCTCCTTAAAGCGATGACCTCCACCGAACGCCAACAAGAGTTTCTGGCCGGACGCTTTGCGGCAAAAGAAGCGTTAATGAAAGCGTTAGGAACAGGGATTGGGGAATCGAGTTTTCAAGATTTTACGATTTTACCGGATGCGAAGGGTCAACCCCAATGCACCATCAAAGGGTATACAGTCCATCTATCGATTTCCCATGATGCGGGGATCGCGATGGCGTTTGCTGTGATTGAACATGAATTATAAGAATATCGAGATTATTGATTATACGCATGATGGACTCGGGATCGGGAAAACCGATCGTTTTCCGTTGTTTATTAAAGGCGTTGCAATTGGCGATGTTGTCGATGTTCATGTGACGAAAGACATGAAGTCGTATGCCTTTGCCGCTGTCGACCATATCCATCAGTCGACCACGATTCCTGCGGTTTGCGAGCACTATGAAACGTGTGGTGGGTGCCATGTGATGCACCTAACCCCCGAAGCACAACGTGATTTTAAAGAGCGCAAAGTCTCAAATGCGATGATTCGCATTGCGAAACTTACCAATCAAAACATTCGGGTTATGACTGCGAATAAACCGTTACTCTACCGAAATAAAGTTCGCTTTCATGTGGTGAATGGGCAACTGGGTTATTTTGAAGAGAAGTCCCATCACCTTGTTCCGATTACAAATTGCTTCGTGGCTGCTCCCATCATCATGAAAGCAGCAAATAGCATTCCGTTTTTAGAGGTCCTACGTGGTGTGACGCTTCGAACAAACGAATCCCAAAACGAATTAATGGTAATTCTCGAAGGACCCGTTAAACACAAAGAAGCTATTACCTGGGCGAAAGATTATTCAGTGACGAGTTTGTACGTAGTTGACCAAGAATTGCTTCATCTTTTTGGTAGCGAAACGTATATAGAAATGTATGGAGAACTGACCTTTTCCATTGGTCCTAAGTCGTTTTTTCAAATTGCTCCTTCAATGGCCTATCAAATGTTTGAGACCGCATTAGCATGGGTTGATTTTGATAATAAACATGTGGTTGATTTATACTCGGGCGTTGGGGTGATTGGTCTATTAGTCTCAAAAAGAGCTCAAAAAGTAACTATGATCGAATCTAACCCTCATGCTGTGACGGAAGCCCTTGCCAATATTGAAGCAAATCAAATAACCAATACTTCTGTCCTACAAGGGTCGGTCCATCAACACCTACAAAAAGTACAAGGGATTGATGTCATTATTGTTGATCCACCCCGCAGTGGACTCGATAAGAAGACATTAGAATTGATTGTAGAAACTCAAGTAAATGAGTTGTTATACATTTCCTGTGATCCGTCAACGTTAGCGCGAGATTTACTCGTACTGAAAGAAATGTATCAAATTATCAAAACTCAGTCCTTTGATCTGTTTGCACAAACGTCACATGTGGAAACGGCTGTTTATATGGTGCGTAAACAGTCATGACTTATAAACGATTTAGCAATCCAATTATTCCCGGGTTTTACCCTGATCCCTCGGTGATTCGCGTTGGGAATGATTTTTATATGGTTCACTCGAGTTTTGAATACTTTCCAAGTATTCCGATTTGGCATTCAAAAGATTTGGTCCACTGGCAACAAATTGGTCATGCCATTTCACGTGCAGACCAAGGACTTGATTTACGGGATGTATCGCCAAGCGGCGGGGTACAAGCAGCAACCATTCGCTATCACGAAGGGGTATTCTATGTCACCTCCACGAGAGTCAAACAAGAGTGGCCTCGACTTGATTACCACTTTGTTGTGACAGCAACCGACCCAAGAGGTCCTTGGAGTGATTGTCATTTTATTGACGATGCACCAGGGATTGATTCGTCGTTATTTTTTGATGACGATGGACAATGTTACTTCTTAGCCAACCGGGAAAAAGTCGATGCGAAGTATGGGGGAGATACTGATCTTTGGATCAGCAAGTTTGATCATCATTCGATGAAACTTGACGGAGACAAAGTGTCTTTATGGGACGGAACGGGTGGGTATTATCCAGAAGGACCTCGGTTATTTAAACATCAGAATACGTACTTTTTAGTGATTGCAGAAGGGGGGACCCTTCACAATCACACGGTAACGATTGCCTCGTCGAATAATGTTATGGGACCGTATGAATCGCTCGCAAGTAATCCAATCCTAAGCCATAAAGAGTTGGATAAAACATATCCAATTCAAAATGTCGGTCATGCCGATATGGTCGAATTACAGGATGGTTCGTGGTGGGGAGTTTGTTTAGGATCTCGTCCTCGTGGTGGATTTTATACGGGAGGAAATACCATTTATTCCTTTGGTGGATACTACCGAAATTTGGGCCGTGAAACGTATTTATTTCCGATAACATGGAAAGCCAATCCTCTACGACCAGAATTTAGTCCTGCGACCAACAAGATTGAATTGGAGTATGAGTTACCACACCTGAAGACTCACATCTTGATGGATCAACCACTCTCATTTTCAGCTGAATCCTTGGCATTAAAATGGGTCAGTATTCGTAATGAACAGCGAGATTATTTTGAGAGTAAGAATGATCAACTCACCCTTGAACTGCAGCCATCGATGGAAGAAAGTTTCCTTGGTTTTCGACAAACCGACTGGTCCTTTGATTTTCAGGTTGAAGTCGACATTAGTCAACTACATGAAGTAGATGACGTCTTTGTAACAGCCTATATGAAAGAAGCCTATTATATTGGCGTTCGTCTTCGTTCTTCATCGATTGAAATTTTGGACGCAACCCAGACCGTAATCGCATCAACTGAATCGGTAAACAAGAACCATTTAATTAGGCTAGAAGCCCGCGATCAAGATTACACATTCATAGTGAATGACCAACTTAGAGTAACACTAGATGGTCGACCCATATCGTGTGATATGACCGATTCACATACCGGCGTTATGATCTCCTTATCAGGGATAAGTACATCGAAAACAAAGGTCATATGGTCGAATGTATCCTATCAAGGGTATGATAAAAGAAATGAATCATGAAGACTCAGCTATTAGACGATAATCAAATTCAAGAAGCTGTAACCATCCTCCGCCAAGGAGGCCTTGTTGTATTTCCCACAGAAACGGTTTATGGCTTAGGAGCAAATGGACTAGATGAAATAGCCGTTGCAAATATATTTAAGGCCAAAGGTCGTCCTAGTGATAACCCGTTAATCTTACATATTCATGATGCTGATCAATTAAAAGAAATTGTCCATTATGTACCGGAGTCTGCCAAAATATTAATGAAAAAATACTGGCCTGGCCCCTTAACGTTAGTGTTTGAAAAGCAACCTCATATTCCACATAATGTGACAGCAGGTCTTTCAACAGTTGCTGTACGAATGCCGAATAATGAAATTGCACTAGAATTATTGAAGGCTGTCAATGTTCCTGTTGCTGCCCCGTCGGCTAATATTTCAGGTCGACCTTCCTCCACAAGAGTGGACCATGTGCTCGTGGATTTAGACGGTAAGGTTGATGCCGTCATCGATGGGGGAGATAGTGTCATTGGGATTGAGTCCACTGTGTTAGATCTAACCACAACTCCACCCACCTTACTGCGACCGGGATTTATTTCAAAAGCTGATATCGAATCTGTTCTTGGCTACTCTGTTCAAACCTCGATAACATCAGAAGCCCCCAAATCTCCGGGGATGAAATACCAACACTATCAACCTACAGTTCCTGTTTATTGGCGAAGTGGACATCGAGATTCGATTCTTCAAGAGTTCAAGTCAACTAGTACAAAACTTTCCATTATTGACCATCCTACTGAACAGAACTTTTACGCCCTACTTCGAGCAAATGACAAAGATGGTGTTGAAGCGATTGTGGTGATTACTGACGATCCTGACCTCGTACCAGAAGGGTTACGTGATCGCCTAACCAAAGCATCTACCCAAAAATAAAAGGACTCTTAGGAGTCCTTTTTGTTATCCAGTAATGGAATTTGATATTTAATTCGTTCAAAGTATTTTTCCAAGATGATGGATCCAATAATGATAAAGGGTACCGAGGATAATAGGCGAATTAGCGTAAATTGAATGCCTAACATTCCGGCTTCCATGATCGTCATGGGAATCATAAATAAACTAGCAGCCGTCATGTACGTAAAGATACTACTGAACTTGGCTCCTTTATGAAACAGCGAGTTGGCTAATGGGAAGGCAACAAAGGTTCCACCAACGGTTGTGGATGCTAACAAAATTGAATATACAAATCGCATCGGATTGTTCGTTTCACCGAAGTGCTTTTCAATCGTTTCTTTTTTTGCCCAAACATCAAAAAGTCCAATTAAGATAAATGCAGGAGGTAAGATTAAGACCATGTCGGTCGCAAAGATGAGGAAGTTGTCCCACACCGTGACGCCAAATTCAAAGTTAATCAACCAGGAGACTAACGCAAAACTTAGAAATAAACCAAAGATGATGTAGTTACGTGTCGACTTGCTCATATGATTTCTCCATACGCAAAGCCCATTACAATGGCAATTAAGCCTGCAACGATGAAACTCATAATGTTACGTAAGATCGTTGCTTTGGTGCCCATATATTGTTTTTCCAATGGATACGTCACCACCCCAACCAACATCAGTGAGGTCACAAACCCAGCAATGACCATATATGGAACCCCTTTTGATAAGAGAATTCGTGATAGAGGATACGCAATAAATCCAGGCATCATCGTAATCGAACCAATCCCTAAACTAAAGGCTAATCCTAAGAACACATTCTCCTGACCGAGTTGATTCACGATGAAGTCTTCGGATAATAGAAGAACCACAGATATCAGAATCAGTAAGGTTAAATAACTAGGTAGTGTTTTGACAAACTTCATCCATCCACGCTTGATGCCTTGGATGGTTTTTTCTTTGCTAAAAAAGAATGAGACAACTAATGCAAGGGCTGTGACAATGTATAGACCTGCATAGGTATTAAATGACGTCATAATGCCTCCTGTTGTATACTAGTATCGTAATATATAACCATAAAGGAATGTTTTAATATGCAATCATTACTCGATAAACTTAAGCTTACTACTAAGAGTCCGTTATCACTTGGACAAGTACCAGAAGTCTATATAAACCTTTTAAATGAATGGTTCGTAAGTCTTGAACGTGAAGATGTTGCCCGTGTTCGTCAAGTGGACCAATTATTTGCGTTTGTTCATGATCCTAGCGATGTTAGCGCACTTTCAATAAACCTCAATGGCAAGCTCCAAGGAGATCCCATCCTATGGATTGCTTACCCCAAAAAGAGTTCAAAGAAGAACAGAGGAACCCTAACAAGGGACATAGGTTGGGATGCGTTTGCCCCATTAAAAATAGAACCAGTATCACAACTCTCACTTGATGATGATTATTCCATTCTTCGATTTCGACGACTTGATCAAATAAAGAAAATCACGCGTAATCCAAAGATGGCTATTAGTAATGAAACGAAAAAAAGAACCTCCTACAAGATGTAGGAGGTTTATTTTAATTTAATATAACCACGAAAACCGCGAGCTTCATAGTACGAATCTGCACCATTATGATAAATGAAGACACGTCCATACCGTGTATCGCCAAATAATGCTCCTCCATTATTCCGAAGTGCTTCGTCCGTCAGAATCCATGAAGATGTTTTTTCATCAAAGGATTCGATGGCTTGTAATTGATGATACATGGTCTCATCGACTACATTTATCCCGATCATTTCTGCCATTTCAATGACAGAAGAAGTGGGTGGGAATTTTTTACGACCAAGACGAGCTTCTTTGTCATAACATAAGCTGCGTCGACCTTTGGGAGACTCTTTTGCCATATCGACCACATACCAATGACCATCTAAAATAACGACATCCGGTTCGCCACCAGAATCTTCCATCATATCAATGCTGTCTATGTGGTTTGTAAGAAGTGGTTCAACATCCTCCCAAAACAATCCTGGGTGACGGTGTCGATGTTGGTTAAATCTTGTTAATAGTGTTGGCAGTGAATTCATCTTTGGCACTCCGTTTTTCATGATTATTATACATGATTCGTGAAGTAGTATTTTTCTATTATTTAGATGTCAATCCTATAATTCATATAATAATGTAAGATGAAATCACTACAAGTAACGAGGTTAATATGGCAAAAATAGTCGTCATTGGTGGAGCGAGTTGGGACACCATTCATCATGTTGGTAATTTTAGCTTTACCCGTGAACAAAGTGTTTTTCCTCATAAGACGATACATGGGAGTGGCTCAACAGGAGTTGGAAAAGCAATACCCTTAGCTCAGCTAGGTCATGAAGTAACGTTATATATTGCCCTTGGGCGAGATGAACATCGAGATAAGATTCTTAATGAACTTAGCACCTATTCGATTGAAGTTATTGTTGAGGATGACCCCTTGGGGACACTAACGCATACAAATTTAATGAATAACGATGGCGAACGGGTATCCATCTTTACGAATCCAGGAAGTCAAGAAGTTCCGTTAATCCATCAAGAAATTGTCAAAAGTAGAATTGACAGTGCAGATATCATCGTTCTTAATATTCTGCCATTTTCCAAGCCGCTGTTTAATCATATTAAACAAAGCCGCAAACCTGTCTTTGTTGATCTGCATGATTATGATGGGACGAACCCGTATCATAATGATTTTATTGAGGTAGCCAGTCATCTACAACTTGCGAAATCATTATTTGATTATCCTCAAGTCTGGATAGAAAATATGGTAAAAACAAAAGAAATGGTCATCCTAACAGACGGTCCTCGAGATGCATTTATTTATACATCACTCAAGTCAATTTCTATGACCCCTAAACCGGTTCAGCTACGTGATGCGAACGGAGCGGGTGACCACATAAGTGCTGGAGTCATTCACGGAATTCTCAGTAACCAATCATTAGAAACTCAACTGCGATGGGGACTCGCTTGTGCGAAGAAATGCATAGAATCCGATTCAATTGCCTCAGATGATCTAACAGAGTTATGGCTCGAAAAACAGTAAAGACTAGGTGTTTGAAGCTTAATCTATGAGACTTAAACCGATCATTCTATATGCGTAAAAAAACGTCATCCACTGGATGACGTTTTGATAGTTTGATAGACCCCCATTGAGAATTCATAGGTTTGTGTTGAGATTGAACTCATAAGTGCATGAGGTGCAGGGGTTTCTGGTGTTGTGAAGTAGAAGAAGGTATCTCGTACTTTCTGCATGGAGGGCTCTGCCAATAAGTAATGAATTGCTCGAGCACTAAATGATGGTGACTTTAAAAAGGGTTGAATCAAGAATTTAGAGAACGTTCGGTAGACGATTCCGTTATTAGATCCAATATTACTTTTCACGGCTCCGGGATGAAGGGCATTGAACCGAATGGTAGGGTACCGATTTGTAAGTTCATGCATAACATGTAGTTGGGCTGATTTCGATGCTCCATACCCTTTAAGCCCAGCATATCGTTTTTGTTCAAAGTTGGGATCGTTTGGGTCAAAGGCACCAAAGCGATGACCTTCAGAGTTGATGAACAGAACGTGTGGGTTTGATGATTGTTCCAAGTTACCTAATAGCTCTTGGGTCAGGATAAAGGCCGCTAAGTGATTGACCGTTAACGTCTGCTCATACCCATCAGTCGCAATGATTTTTGTTGTTGAGTGTAGACCTGCACAATGAATGATGGTATCGATCACTGGATGATTGTTCGCAATGATTTGTGCCGCTTTGGCAACTTCTTTTAAATCACTAAAGTCCGCTTTATATGAAGTAATCCTGTTTGGAAATTCGTTATTAAGACCATCCAGTTTTTCTTGGGAACGCCCCATGATGATCATCGTTACATCATCCTGAAGCAGACGCTTTAGGGTCACTTTTCCAATGCCACTCGTAGCACCCGTTAATAAAATGACGTGATTTGATATTTTATGCTTTGAGGCAAGAATCGGTTTTCCGGCGCTTTGTAAAAAGGCGAGTTCTGCAGGTAATTTCATCCAAAGAACTTCCGCATGAACCAACGGTAAAATCGTCGCCATCCAGGGATCCCATTATAAATATCTCCCCATAAGTCATAGTAATCGCGTTGTTCAATAATTTTTCCATCGTCGTTTAACGTCAAACGACTCATGCCATACAGTGGTGTACTGGGTGCACGGCGAAATTCGGTCGTCATAATCCACTCAAAGAACAGGTGGTTTCCTTCTTCGGTAACATGACGAATATCCATATACATCGACTTACAGCGTTTACTTAATCGGTCACACATTTCTTTAAACGGCTCAAAACCATCGATATGTTGAATCGAATCATGGAAATGAATCGATTCATGGTAAAACGGGAAGATATGAGACCAGTCTGGTTTTCCTTCTCCGTTGTACGTTTTCGACCAATATTCTTTTAATATCTCAGGTGTTAGCTTCATGAACCACTCCTATTATTTAAAAATATTGTATCACTGACTAGAATTCTCAGGTAGTTTTGAATGTCAAATCAATTAAAAGTAGGTACAATTATTTCATGAATAAAAATCTCTATGATGTTGTTGTCATGGGTGCAGGTATGGGTGGACTAACCACCGCTAATTACTGTGCTCGAGCAGGATACCGCGTTTTGCTATTAGAAAAGGAACCCAAAGCTGGGGGTCTTTTTGGATCGTTTGAATCGGGAGATTACATTTTCGATC
>CBFHOU010000025.1:0-3797 GCA_965657695.1 Bacillota bacterium
CAGCATCAAATTCAAAGAATCCTTTTTGAATCTGTGCCATCATCTCATCATCACCGATGAGATCAGCTCCAGCAGCTTTAGCCTCTGCTACTTTGTCTCCTTGGACAAAGGCTAAGACACGAACTTTATTTCCCGTTCCATGAGGTAAGACAAGTGCTCCACGAATGTTTTGGTCGGCTTGACGAGGGTCTACATTGAGGCGAATCGCCACTTCGACACTTGCATCAAACTTTTCAAAACTAAGGGATTTAACTAGTTTTACCGCTTCAGCAATATCATAGCGTTTTCCGGCTTCTAATTTTGCTCTAGCGTTGGTGAGGTTTTTCGATAGTTTTGCCATCTTATTCCTCCACCTTAATGCCCATGTTCTTCGCCGTACCTTCGATGATGTTCATCGCAGCCTCGACGGAGTTAGCATTTAAATCGGGTAATTTTGTTTCTGCAATTTCTCGTATTTTTGCACGAGAAACCGTCGCAACCGTTTCAAGTTTTCCTCTTGACCCAGCGCTGGTGATCCCTGCTGCTTTTTTCAACAAGTCACTTGCTGGCGGGGTTTTTAATTGGAACTCGAAACTTTTATCTTCAAAGACGGAGATAACAACTGGGATAATATTTCCCATTTTGTCTTTGGTCGCGTCATTGAATTTGGTACAAAAATCTTGGATGTTAATGCCTGCTTGCCCTAAGGCTGGTCCGACCGGGGGAGCTGGATTCGCTTTTCCCGCTTGGATTTGGAGCTTTAACATTTTTGATACTTTTTTCTTTTCTGCCACGTTCTACACCTCCAATGTCTACGTGTGTGGTCATTGAGCTTGGCTCTTCCACGAAAGAACTTTACGCAAAAATTGCGCTCAGTAATAATACTAAAATAAACAAAACGAGTCAACGACTCGCTTCATCTTTTTTGATTATTTATCTTCAACTTCAACATCAATAATGTCGGAGTCATCAGAACGAGCATTCATATACTGCTTAATCGTGGCGTTCCAGGTAGAACGTTGGAAGATGGTTTGCCTAATCGATAGCTGAATAATGCCAATTAGAACTAGCAATAAGCCAACTATCGTTCGAAGAAGTAAAAAAGGCAACTCAGGAAGTACAAACCAGATTAACCCAACAATTACCATCACGAGCCCGCCGTTAAAACGGAGTTCTTCTCGGGGATAGCGTCGTCGACGAAATCCAATAATGTTTGACAGCCCTAATCCAATAATGATAATTGCAATCGCCATGGAGACCCATGTTAAGGTTGCATCGGTGGCGATCATTAATGCTCCACCAATTAGGATGACCAACAAACTATTCAAACTGAATCGGCCTGATTTGATCGTTCGATAGAACACGCCCGCTGCAGATAAAGTTATCGATAACCCGATAAGAAACGGAATGACATTGAGCGTATCAAAAGGATTGATCAAAACGATAAATCCGATAACAATTAAAATCCAACCAGAAAATTTACTCATAGATTTAAATAAAGAAGAGATGAGGGTCTCATCTCTTCACTTCAATTTGGGTAAACATCAATTCAATCGGCGTGAGACGGCCAAACATATCAACAAGGATTTCGACTTTTTGGTTATCATCATCAATATGATTGATCGAACCGAATTGACCGCGGAAAGGTCCATCGATAATTTGAACGGCATCGCCAACTTCGGCATCGAGTTCCAAACTCTCGACAATTCCACATTTTTTCAAGATAGGTTCGATCTCATCCGGTGTTAAAGGTACGGGTTTAGTCCCTCCCCCTGATGAACCTAAGAATCCAGTACAACCAGGAGTGTTACGAACGATAAACCAACTTTCGTCCGTGACCACCATTTCAATGAAAACATACCCCGGAAACATTTTTTTTAGTTTTTCAACCTTACGGCCATCCGGTTTAATCTCAATTTCTTTGGTTTCAGGAATGAATACTTGGAATATATAATCTTCCATTCCCATCGATTGGATACGACGTTCTAAGTTTGTTTTTACAGAATGCTCGAATCCAGAACTGGTTTGAGCAATGTACCAGCGGCGTTCTACTAGTTCCATATTACACAAAGAGTCCAAACGTTGCTGCAATCACTGAATCATAAATCAAGAAGACAGCAAGGAAGATCAAGATAAACGTAAATACTTTAACCATATGATCGGCGTAGGTTGCTTTGGTTGGCGGGGTAAGTCGAGATACTTCCACAACACTAGGCTTAAAGAGTGGCCAGCTACCAATCACTAATCCCACCGCTCCTGCGGTCATAAATACAATAATGGATACGGTCGGAAATTGACCAATCACTGGAAAGTCAGAGTTAATCACTAAGGTGCCGTCAATAATATACGCTGACACAACCATAATCACGATTGAAACGGCAACAAGCAGTAAGCTCTCGCCTTTATATTCCGTGGTTAAGATTTGCATAATTCGGTTGGGTTTGTTCGACTGCATGACAGCCTCCTATTTTGTTTGCTTGTGTAGCGTATGTTTCTTACAGGTTGCACAATACTTCTTAAGTTCCAGACGCGATGTTGCCTGTGCTTTTTGTTCGACTTGATAATTGCGAGACAAACAAACCTCACAAACTAAAATAACTTTTTTGCGCATGGATATACCCTCAAATGCTTGTAAAATATAGCAACTTATTCAAAGGTTGTCAAGAAATCTAGGGCATTCACGAAGCTTGCGTTTGATCTGGTAAATGCAATTATACACTTTCTTTACCCCGAGGCCTTCGTCTTGAGCAATGCGGTCAAGGCTACGCGCCTCGTGATAGTGGGCGACAAATATTTTATATTCCAGTTCATTTAACACTTCTTCAGCGATCTCCATATGTTTGGGGAGGATCCGTAAACGAGGAGTTTCCTGAATCAGTACATGGTCAAACATGTCTTCACTGAAGTAAATTACTTGTTTATGTGCAGGTGTCATTTTGGCAGCAATGGCCCGCACCAATAACAACTCAAAGAAACGAGTAAAGGTTTTCCCGAAAACGGGGTTAAACTTTTTAATGGCAAGAGCTAAGACCAAGTTACCCTCTTGCAAGTAGTCATCGTAATCACTGGGACGAATCTTAAAATATCGCAGTTTGGATTTTATCAACGGCTGATATTTTTGAACGAGTAACAAATGAGCATCGTCATTACGTTCTCCAATTAAATAAAGTAATTCATAATCATTCATATCCTACATACGTTGTAGGAAGACGTGATACATCATCAAAGCGGCTGAGACACTCGCATTGAGCGAGTTTAATTTTCCATTCATTGGGATGTTCGCCAGGAAATCACATTGTTCTTTCACTAAGCGGCTAATCCCTTTTCCTTCACTACCGATCACAATGGCAATTCGCATTTTTCCATCAATCTCGGTGTATTGCATTGGGGCATCTCGATCAAGACCGACAACCCATAATCCTAGCTTCTTTAACTCTTTGATGGTTTTGGTGATGTTCGTGACTTGTGCGACGTTTACTAAATCCATAGCTCCTGCAGCAACTTTCGCAACCGTGTCATTTAAACTGACCGAATGGTGTTTTGGAATCACAACACAATCAACCTTTGTGGCTTCCGCGGTTCGAAGCACAGCACCTAAGTTGTGGGGATCTTCTAGACCATCCAAAATAACAACAAAGGGAGCATCTGAGGCTTTTAATACGTCGTATAAATCTACATATTCATATTCTTCTACGTAGGCAACAACTCCTTGATTCTTCGAGCCAAACTTAGCATCCATCTCTGGACGTTTCATAATATGAATTTGGGTTTGATTGGCTTCACAATATTTCATGACCGATTCCATACTCCCGAGTAGA
>CBFHOU010000025.1:3896-8844 GCA_965657695.1 Bacillota bacterium
GAGTACAAAATGTAGAGTTCGTGAAATTGGCGATGATTTTCAGCAGCGGTTGTAACCGCATTTTTGCCCATGATTTTAACTGCCATGATTGATTGCGATCTCCATGTAAATTTCTAATATTTCTTGCAAGCGTTTTGGCTCTTCGAAATATAAGTAGCCTAACAACACTTCAAGACCTGTTGCGTATTTGTAGTCCATCACTGTCGCTGTTTTACGACCTTGAGAAGCGCTTGAATTGCGACCTTTTAAGACCATCGATTGCTCTTCAGGAGTGATACGATCCATCAATATCTTGACGAATCCTGCTTGAGATTTCGCATTCGTGAAACCAACCATTCGTTGGTGTAAATATTTACTCGAACGACGATCATTTTTTGCCAAATACGCTTTCACATGAAGTTCAAGAACTGAATCACCCACAAAGGCAAGTTGAGAAGTTGTCAAAGCAGAATTCCGCGCTGCGTTAGTTTCTCACGTAGCATATCAGCACGGTCATAATCTTTATTATCACGTGCATCAACCCAGTTGAAGTACATACTTCGGTCGTCCGCTGATAAGCGAGGTAGATCAAATCGCAATCCCAACACTTGGGCATACTTCAAGATGGTGTTGTACATGAGTGCCATCGTTTCTTTGTTTTGACTACGCACTGCTTTATTACTCTCTTTGATCATCGCATACAAATCACTAATAACATTCGCCGTATTCAGATCATGGCCTAAGTTATCATTTAGATGGGTCATATAGGTATCGTCTAGCAGTTGATTAAAGGCTTGAAAAACATCAAGTTCGATATGAAGCTGAGCCATCGTACGTTGAATCTTTTCCCACTCCGTCTTATAAAACTCCATTTGTTCAAAGCGAAAGGCCATTGGGGTTCGATACGACGTCGATAACAAATACATTCGCAGCGCGCTAGCATCATAATCGTGCAATACATCTTTTAAAAGAATGACATTCCCTAGGGATTTACTCATCTTTTCTTCACCAAAATCAATGCGGGCATTATGCATCCAAAGGTTTGCTAGCGGATGGTTATTAAGGGCCAGCGACTGGGCCATTTCATTTTCATGGTGAGGAAACCGTAAATCTGCACCGCCTCCATGAATATCAATCAATGATTGAAACTCATCATCGATCATGCAGCTACATTCTGTATGCCATCCAGGTCGGCCCATGCTAAACGGGGACTCAAAGGATTCAGGGAGTTCATTTTTTTTCCATAAGACAAAATCAAGAGGGGACTCTTTTTTTGGATTCACATCTACTCTTGAACCTGCAATTAGCTCCTCTTTTTTTTGACCACTTAATCGACCATATTCTTCTATTTTGTGAACCCTAAAGTACACATCCCCATCGACCTCGTAGGCAAATCCTTTATCAATCAAGCGTTGAATGTAATTGACAATGGAATCTACGGATTCTGATACCTTCACCCATTTGGACGGGGGAAGAGATTGTAGCGCTGTATAATCATCGATAAAACTCTTAGTGTATTTACGAGCAATGTCTGATTCAGTCGTTTGTTCATTTGTTGCTTGAGTCGTTATTTTGTCATTCACATCCGTAATGTTCATCACAAAGTGTACGTCATATTTTTGCTGCATCAAGTAACGTCGAAGAACATCAAAAACGACCAATGGCCTAGCATTTCCTACATGTATATGAGAGTATACCGTCGGCCCGCAAACATAGACCGATACATGATTCGGTCGAACGGGGGTAAACTCCTCTAATTGTGCCGTGAGCGTATTGTAAAATTTCATACCATTTCCTACCATAATTATAACAATTTCAAAGCAATAACAATGAATAACAACATGAAGAATTCAGATTCAATTAGTCCTCTTGCGAGTAATCCAACTGAATGATTTCTGAAAAATATCGACCTTGAGAATGAGTAATTCCTCGAACAACAACATAATAAGTTTGATCCGTCGCCGGTAACTCTTGATCAAAATAATCTAGACCTTCACTACCAACATCTAGCCAAACTTGTTCATGAACTAGTATCAGCCCATCTGGTTCTTCTTTGACAAGCTCAATTAGCAACAATCGCATTGGTGCGGAAGGAATCGCTCGAAAAACAAGTGTGTTAACACGCGCAACCAGATCTGAGTCCCGAACAATACGTAGATCAACATTGGTACCTTCTGACATTGCATTTTCTGGATTAATTACTACCTGACCATCGACATAAAGGCGAGACGTAATAATTGGCGGATTATGCAACGCCTCACCATATTCACTGTAAGTAATCGTGTAATTCACATCGAGTGAGGTAAAGCGAACGCCTTGTTGAACCTCAAAATAGTCTTTGTACTGGCTGAGAAGGTTAGAAAAATCAAACGTAATCGCCTCAATAAGATATTCATCATTAAACTCCAGTTCAATGAATACTCGGTAATCATATGGAAAATCTAAGTACGGTGCCAACGTGTGAACAAACAGCGTTTCGAAAAGGTCTTTATTCACGGTCACTACAACATATCGATAATCCTCAAAGGACCCTGTGATCCCCTCATCCGATTTATAATACAAATCAGAGGACTGATAAAGTAATTGGCTAATTACGTCCTCAGGATCAATCGTCCCAAGACCAATTTGGTTGATTTGCTGTAGTTCAATTCCGTACCAATCACGCTCGAAGCGAATCGCAGCTTGCTGGTTAAATATATTTTTATATGTAGTCCCTTGTAATAAGGACCGCTCACTACTTCCTTCTTGATTTAATTGTTCATCAAAAAAATGATCCGTGAGATAACGGTTTTGTACAAATGAAATTCGATTCGTTGAAATGACATCAAGATTATACGGGTCATCCCCTTTTCTTGCGAACTGCTGCCATCGAAAATCCTCAAGAACAACAAAAGAATCATTAGCTGCCATTGCAGAAACGATTTCATCCCGTAAATCAATGGTTCCTGTCTCACATGCTGTTAACAACAACACAGCAACTAAAAGGAGACTACGCTTCATTCGATAATCGTTTAACCACTTCATCTTTGCCTAAAATAGCAAGGGAGCGTGGAAGATCTGGACCATGCATTACACCTGTAGTTTGAATACGGATTGGCATAAAGAGCATTTTACCCTTGACGCCACTCATCGCCCCCGCCTCATTGATCGCTTGTTTAATCATTTCAGGTTGAAAATCTTGAAGTGATTCAATAATGGTTTTAAAGTTTGAAAGAACAGGTTTATGGTCAGCACTCGACATGAATTCTTTGGTTTCACCATCCTGAACAGGACGATAAAAACCATCGACATGGTCTTGAATTTGAGATAAATAATCCAAGCGTTCTTGGAACAATTTAGCTAAGGCAATTTTGGTTTCTTCACGTACGTCTTCTGAAATATAAGGCACGACTCGTTCAAGATAAACGGACTCATCCATCGTCTTGATAAAATGTGCATTAATCCAGTTCAACTTCGCAACATCGAAAACCGCTGGGCTTGTGTTAATTCGAGACACATCAAACGCTTTGGTTAACTCTTCTAATGTAAAGATTTCTTGGTCCGTTGCTGGCGCCCATCCAAGCAAACTTAAATAATTAACAATGGCTTGCGGTAGGTACCCTTTTTGTACAAAATCGGAATAATAGGCATCCCCATCTCGTTTGGACATTTTCTTCCCATCCGCTTTGACGACAAGTGGGACATGGACGTATGTTGGTTCTTGCCAGCCAAATGCTTGATACAAGAGGGTGTATTTTGGGGTTGAAGTTAAATATTCATTTCCCCGTACAACATGTGTAATGTGCATGAGGTGATCATCAACAACATTGGCAAAGTTATACGTCGGATATCCATCGGATTTGAGCAAAATTTGATCTTCAATCACATCATTGTCAATCGTAATATCACCGTACACTTCACAATGGAAACTGGTGGATCCTGATGTCGGAGTTTTTTGACGAATGACATAAGGTTTGTTAGCAGCTAAGTTTTGGGTAATTTCTTCATTCGATAAGTGTAAACATGACCCATCATACATATAGGTCTGTTTTTTTGCTTGCGCTTGTTCGCGTTGCTGAGTGAGTCGTTCTTCACTACAAAAACAACGGTAGGCATGCCCCTTCTCGATCAGTTCATTTGCGTGTTGTTGATACAAGGAAAGACGTTCACTTTGAATGTACGGTCCATCCGGTCCGCCTTTCAAAGGGCCTTCATCCCAAACAAGACCTGTCTGCGTTAACGTATCAGTAATGGCATCTAATGCCCCTTCTACTAAACGACCTTGATCGGTATCTTCAATTCGCAACATAAAAATCCCATCTTTTTGCTTTGCAATAAGATAGGTAAAGATTGCAGTTCGTAAATTTCCAACATGGATAAATCCGGTTGGACTTGGGGCAAATCGAGCTTTTACTGTCATAACGATATTATATCGTGTTTTGGGAATAAAAAAAGAATCCCTCATTATGAGGGATTACTTAAAGGATACATCACTACGTTTTGCTTCATCCGCTTCAAAGAATTCAGCAGGATGAGCATTAATAGCATTCGCTACCATTGATGCTGGGAAAACAACAATTGATTGATTATATATTGAAACATTGGAGTTATATAGGCGACGTGCCGCTTGCAAATGCTCCTCAACATCCGTCACACTGCGCTGCAATGCTTGCATATTTTCAGTTGCTCGAAGTTCTGGATATTGTTCTAACACAACATTCAGTTGTGAAGCCATTTCATTGAGTCCGGCATTTAATCCTTCTTGATCAGACACTGTTGTCTTCGCCGACTGACGTAGTTTAATGACTTTTTCTAGCGTCGTCTGTTCAAATTCCATGTATTTCTTCGCCAAGTCCCACATCTTCGTTAGAACATCAAAGCGTTTTGTTAAGGCAACATCGATGCCACTTAACGCTTCATTAATTTTAATCTTTAGCACATTGAAGCGGTTCATTGTGGAAATAAACCACAATCCAACAAGTCCTACAAC
>CBFHOU010000026.1:0-8087 GCA_965657695.1 Bacillota bacterium
TATTAAAGAACGATGGGTTATATTCTCGAACATTGGTGTCGCATACTTCGGCTTCCCCCTCTTGCATCGGGAGTAAACCGATGAGAATTTTTTGAGTGGTACTTTTCCCAGCACCATTGGGACCTAAAAACCCAAATGTTTCTCCAGCTTTGATACTAAAACTAATATCATCAACTTGATACGTCCCATCATGGTGATAACTAAATTTTAAATTTTTAACCTCAATCATACGTTCTCCTTCTTAAACAATCGCTGTAGTGTTTGAATCCATGGTTTCATCGCCTGTTCCAGTTGATTGGCTAATTGATCTGGTTCTACTTTCGTGTTGAGTATTTGGTCACCAACTTTTTCCAAAACCATCAATGAAATACTCATTATTTCTTGTGGTGTCACGTCCTCCCGGTACTCTGACATATCTAGGTCACGAAGAAGCTGTTGATACAGTTCACTATTAAAGTCTTCTTGAACCTGGCGTACTTGGGTTCTCAAGTCATGATTCTCATCAAGTCCAAGGGTTGTAATAAAGGCAATGGCTGGATCTGGATTCCTTAATACTAATGCTTTATAGGTCATTAACTCCGTCAACCGTTCAAATAAATCACGACTTTGATATGAAAATTGATCCTGGAATGTTTTATTTATTCGCGCTAACGCTTCTTCTATCGCAGAGCGAAATAACGCTTCTTTCGATCCGAAATAGTGAAAAATCAATCCCTTCGATAGATTGGCTGCTTTAGAAATGGTATTTGTACTTGCCTTGTCATAGCCGTGTTTGGCAAATTCCACCATGGCATGTTCTAAGATGGTTGTTTGTTTTTCCATATTGACCACCCCGGTCAATTTCATTATACGCTTTTCCAATAAACAGTCAATAAAAAAGTCAGCTAGGCTGACTTTAAGTACTCGGGTTTATTTTTTGTGAACCATCCTTGCATATACGTACATGTGCACTGAAGTTTCTTCCCGGTAGTATCGGATAACATCATGAGCTCATCAAGTAAATAGTTTTTTGCTTTCGTTCCGCGAAAACTGGGATCGACAAAGATAAAGATCGCATCAATATCTTCCTTACGCTCAGCATAGTTCAAATATCCAATAATTTTTCCTTCTTCAACTAAATCGAAGCGATGTTTCTTACTTACTACTTCCATTTGTTACCAACCCTCGCTGTGTTAATTCGTCAATTACAGCATACACAGTTTTAATGAGCGACTGATGAATCATGCTTTCTGGATACTTGCCCAGCTGAATCTCACAATCGTGTTGAAGTTGCTGAATCGTTCGGTACGTAAAATTAATTCCCCAATTAATTTCTAATTCTGTCTTATGTTCTTCTCCCTGGCCAATTACTTGGCAAAGAAAGATTTCATTATGATGCGTCATCTCACCTTCTACAGAAATTACTTTAGCTAGATGATCGACGACCTCTACAAGGTATCCTGTTTCTTCTTCCATTTCCCGAATTAGACATTCTTCTTGGGTTTCATTTTCTTCGAGCGCACCTCCAGGTAACAAATAACAGTCGTGTTCATTCACATACATGATCCCAATTTGATTCTCATGAAGTAACACACCGCGAACGGCTAAACGTGTTTTACC
The DNA here is from genome assembly GCA_965657695.1 of Bacillota bacterium. Lineage (GTDB taxonomy): Bacteria > Bacillota_I > Bacilli_A > MAG-NZ > MAG-NZ > M30B81. The sequence continues at coordinate 1,600 of CBFHOU010000026.1, forward strand.
CACGAATGACTCGGTCCATCACCGCTTTGATTCGTGAAGCGAGTCCTTGAACTTGGCGAAGTGGAATTGCAGATAGTGCAACCCGGACGCCGCCAGCTAACGAGATGGTGTAAATTAGCTCATCACGAAGTCCTTGATCGACCGCTTCACGGTATGTGGGATCAAGCGGTAAGGTGACAAAGAATCCTTCGGTATGAGGGAAATATTCTAAGCCAATTTGATCTGCTTCTTGCATGAACAAATTGCTTCGCGCTGACAGCATTTCGATATTTTCTTGTTGTTCTTTTATAAAAGCTAGTTTTAATGAGGGAGTTTGAATCATCTTCGCAAACGCGAGTTGACCCCCGTTGTTCACGTTAGACCATACACTGCGGGCTCCCGCACTGTATTGTTCAAATAGGCGGTCTTTTTGTTTGGAGAAAATGACTAGTCCACCTAAACGAAGGCCATATGCAGTCGCTGTTTTTGATAACGACGTACACACTAGGACATTGAGCCCTTCCGGTAAATCAACGAAGTGTTGAAACAAACGTCGGCGTTTGTCATCTGCTTTCGTATAGTCGATATAGGCAATATCTAAAATGACGTTAATTTCACCAAATTCTGTTAAGGATCGAAGACGTTTCATCACGGCCGCCCATTCAGCGTCCGTCATAGAGTATCCTGTTGGATTTTGGGCTGGATCATTGATTAAAACGGTTAAACGACCTTGTTCTTGAATGATTTCTGTTGTGACTCGTTTAAAGTCTTTAACATTAAAGCCGCGCTCATGGAACATCTCATAATGAGCAACATTCAGATGGTGAAACTGGGCCATCAGTTCATAGGGTCCCCAGTATATACTCGGGATGACAATGATTTGACCTTCACTTAACGTTTCATGAATCGCTAGGCTTAAGGCAGCCGTTGAGGCTGGTGAGGCAATGATTTCTACATCCGTAATCCCTAACCACTCCGCAAGGGCCTCGCGAAACGCAGGGACGCCTTGAAGATGTGATGCATAGGCGGCTAGCTCTTTACGAGATAACGATTCAAAGACAGAATAAAAGGAATCATACGCTACCAGTTCTGGGGTTTCATCATATAATGTACCAAGGGTCGCATTAACGACTTTTTCACCAAATTGATCTTTGGCTTTTTTAGCGTCTTGGACGGTTTTAAATACGCGGTCTTGTATGGGCATAATATCTCCTTATGTATTGCTTAATCATAGCGAATTCAACCTCATGTTTCAATTGCCCAACCATGTTATAATCTTTCCTTGGAGGCTTTTATGAACGAATTCTTATGGATATTATTCGCCTTGGTAAACTTTGCCTTGGTCGTTGGGGTTTATTATCAGTTTGGTAAAACAGGGTTATTTGCTTGGGTAACTCTTGGGATTATCCTAGCGAACATTCAAGTCACAAAGAATATTGAACTATTTGGATTAACCGCAACTTTAGGCAATATTATGTATGGAACGATCTTCTTAGTTACCGATGCGATCAACGAATTATACGGGGTTAAGGAAGCAAAACGTGCGGTATATTTAGGCTTTGCCGTGATGATATCCACCTTAGTCATCATGCAGATTGCGATTATGTTTGAAGCAACCTCATGGGATGAAGGACACAGTGCACTGGCTTATACCTTCGGACTACTCCCTCGTATCGCAGTTGGTAGTATCCTTGCGTATCTTGTGAGTCAGTGGGTGGATGTCTATATTTACGACCGCATTCGCCAGCGTAATCTCCCATTATGGATACGAAATAACGGATCCACCTTACTCTCTCAACTCCTTGATACCGCAATCTTCGTTCCCATTGCATTTATCGGACTATATTCTGGGTCCGATGTAATAGAGATTGGGATTACCACCTATTTAATTAAGGTAATGGTTGCGATCTTCGATACTCCATTCTTATATATGATGAAAAAAATACCCCTTCGTGATTAACTCACGAGGGGGTATTTTTAATCTATGCTGCAAGCTCTAAAGCAATTTCCATCATCTTGGTGAAGGCATTTTGACGCTCTTCACTGCTGGTTTCTTCTTGGGTGACTAAGTTATCTGAAATTGTCAGTAAACATGCTGCTTTTTTACCTAGAACATTCGCGTTATGAAATAAGGCGAAGGATTCCATTTCGACACAGTCACAACCAAAGTCATCCCGAATGGATTCGTATTGTTTGAAATCCTCACGGTAGAAGACATCTGACGAATGTGTTCGACCACGATGAACTGGAATCTGTAATTCGTTGGCAATAGCTTCCATCTTATTGGTTAATTCTTGATTTGCATATAATACATTTTGCAACTCTCCATTTTGAACCTGTGCATACGAGCTTTCTGAATACGCCGATTCCACTAAGACCACTTGGTATAAATCAAGGTCCTTTCGGTACGATCCTGCCGAGCCAATACGAACGATGGTTTCGACATCATAAGACTTAAAGAGTTCGTACGAATAAATTCCAATACTAGGTTGACCCATTCCTGAGCCCATGACACTAATGCGTCGTCCTTTATAGGTTCCAGTATACCCATTCATTCCCCGAACTTGATTGAATTGGATGACATCAGATAAGAAGGTATCCGCAATAAATTTTGCGCGTAAGGGATCGCCGGGCATTAAGACGGTTTTCGCAATGACAGAAGCGTCTTTCGCTTCAATATGTGGAGTAGGAACTGGCACGTTTCACCTATTTTAACGTCGCATACAGCACTGCTTTGAGTGCATGAAGACGGTTTTCAAAACTATCAAAGACTCTGGAATATGTAGAATAGAACACTTCATTACTGACACTAAATTCCCCTTTGGCTGCATGAGGATACTTACGACCCACCACTTCCATCACTTTTTTTGATAACTGGGTTGATGCATCATGATTGGCTGGTAATGAATGAAGGAATAAGGCTTGATCATCGGCATTTTTTAATACATCTAAGGTGACAATGTAAGGCTCAATGAGTTTGGCTTTACGTTCATATTCCGAAGCACTATCAGAAAGTGATACTTGCTGGGAACTGAAGACGACATCTGCTTCAAAGGTTCCTTCTAAGATATCTTCTGTGAACTTCATGGTGGTACCGGATTCTTTCGCAAACACTTTACAGTCAGCAATCAATTCTTGGCTGGGCCATAAACTACGCGGACCTACAATCATCAGATCAAGTCCCATGATTGATGCTGCAATGAAGACTGAGGTCGCTTGAGGGGTCGTACAATCTCCAACCATTGATAATTTTAGTCCTTGTAGGTGCGTCTTATCTTCATAAATCGTTGATAAATCCGCTAAGGCTTGAAGTGGATCAAAGGTCTTAGTTCCTAGGGAGATAACTGGCTTTCCACAGAACAATACTAATGCTTCAGCTTCTTCTTGAGATGTACCTTCGTAGGCAACCGCATCATACAATTGACCCATCACTCGTGAATAATCTGCGACAGATTCAGTTTGACCTAGGGCTGCATTTTCTTTAAGAAGTGTTGTTAATGTCATCGAGGTTTCATGAGCGGCCGTATCAAGAAGTAATCGGTGATGGGGTTTGGCTTGTTGGAGCAGACCGACGACACGTTTACTTTCAAGCTCGGTCGAATGACGACTTGATTTGCGCTGCGTTTTAAAGTGGAGAGTCATATCGATGAGTTCTTGAAGCTCATCGGCACTAATATCAAATAGTTTGATGAAGCTACGACCTTTTAGGTTCATAAAAACCTCACTTTCATGAATATTATACGTGGTTTTAGCCTAAAAGAAAAAGGGCAGATGCCCTTTAGCCTGAGACCACTTCTAAATATGAACGAATCTTTTTATCTTGGCTAAAAAATAACCATAAAAGAATTAATAATCCTGATCCAAAGAACCCAACATATAGTACAGAACCAAGTTCAATCAGCACACCTCCCAGGAAGGTGGCTAGTGGCATTAATGCGAGTGACATAACACTAATGGTGGCATTACTTCTTCCTCGGTACGCTGGTTCAATGGTCTTCATAAAGCTTGTGGATATGGGGGTATTAACAAAAATATTTACTACCCCAAATAAAAACATTAATGTGGATGCGATAATCCAGAAAAATACAAAGCTAATCTCGTTATTAATAATCAAATACATTGATCCTGTCATCACAAAATAGATAATAATCATTAATGACAGACCTGTGAAAAGTGTTTTTCGAGGTTGCAGTTGAACTTTAAGATTAGAGATTAGGATTGCAGAGAGTAAGATTCCCACACTCATTGATAGTTGAACAACACTGAATTCAAATGGTGTTGCTTGTAGTTGTTGATTAAACATAAAGGGTAATACATTCGCAAACATTGGTATAAAGGCAAAATTAATCAATAATATCGATACCATCAAACGAAGTAACCCTTGCTTTTTGGCCAAATACTGGAAGCCATCGAGCAAATCGTCTAACCCTTGTTTCCAGGATAATTTTCCCTTGTCTTCGTATTTGAAATTAATAAACATTTCACTGATTCCACTTAAGATAAAACTAATCCCATTAATAATGAAGATCCAAGAAACGCCTAGAACACTATATAAGATTCCGGCAAGTAATATCCCGATGATTCCTTCTACCGAACGAATCAAACTCATTGATGCATTCGCTGATTGATAATCACTCTCTTTTAATACATCCGCTTGGAGACTCGAGACCGCAGGTTGAAATAAGGTTCCATTGATACTTAAGATAATCGTTGCTGCATAAAGGATGAGTAATGTGGTTGATGTTTCTAGGTTTAACCCGACACCAACTCCAGCCAAGACTATTGCTATCCCTCGAATGAAATCGGTGAGATACACAATTTTTACCTTATCGAAACGATCGGTAATGACGCCGGCAAAGGGTGCCATGATGATATAAATCACCCCACCTACGGCCATGTAGGTTCCCGCCTGTAACGCGGACCCAGTTAACTCAAGGATGTACCATGAAATTGCAAAGTTATAAAACGTATTCCCAATGCTTGAAACTAAATTTCCAAAAAACAGTAAGCTGAAGTTCCTGTTGCGAAATAATGTTCTCATTAATCCTCTAAGACGCCTAAGATGGGAATGATCAAGAAGAATAACCAACTTAACTGATAGGCATTATAATAATGTCCGACTAAGATAAAGGCAATTGTTGCCACAAATGGGGAATATGCAACAAGACTTAATCGGTCCTCATCATTATTTGCAAATATAATAATCATTGGTAATAACAGAAACAACACCCACCATGGATGCCATCCATTATAGAAGAGTCCTAAATAGGCATACAGGCCTGCAATTACAATTAACGAACCCACTACAATGATAATTCTTCTAAGACTATCTTGCCAACGACCCATTTCAATCTCTAATTTAATTTTGATCACACCTGATGCAAGCCCAAGGACTGCTAATACTAGGAATACAGTGTAGTTATAGACAGATGGATTGGTTAGTTGCAAGTAGAAATAAATTGCTGGAACAACAATAAAGGCTACTAGACTAATACGACTAATCGTCGTTTTATCGGTCGCTAATCCTAGAATCGGAATAATAAAGAACACCAACCATGCATCCATGTAGGTAAAGGTATAACCAAATAGTGTTGGGGTATATGTTCCGACTAAAAAGAAGGCAATCGTTGCAACAAATGGACTTAATGCCACAAATATATTTTCGCCAATGTCATCTGCTCCAAACAAAATACCGGCAACAGGAATGCCTAAGAAAACCAACCACCCGGGGTGCCATGCATTAAATAAGAATCCGAGTAAAAAGAAGGCAATCGTGGCAACAAACGGTGATAATGCAACAATTTTATTGTCTTTCTCATTGCGCTTTTCAACACCTTTTAAGGAGCGAGCGATTTGTTTCGCTGTGGATAATGTTGAAATATATTCCTCTTCATTTCGTCCACGTTCTACCGCTTCTTCAATCATCGTTTGATGGTCTTCTAACACATCTTTGATGACACTCGGTTCATACTTATATTCTTTTAGTTTTTGCTGAAGTTCAGCTAAAAATTCGATCTTATTCATTGTTATCTCCTAATAGTTGATCAACCGTTGATACAAAGGTTCGCCAATCTTGTTGTAAATCATTTACATATTGATTGCCCTTATCGGTCGCATAGAAATATTTACGCGGTGCACCGACGGGTAGTTCCTTCTTCTCTACGTCTAAATACCCTTCTGCATGAAGGCGACGAATCACGGGGTACACCGTGTTTTCATTCACCTCTAACGGATCTCGAAGTCGTTCTAGTACTTCGAACGTACTTAACTTCTTCTGAGTAAATAAACGAAGAACAATTAACTCAATAACGCCTTTTTTAAATTGTGAGTTCATAGTCACCTCAACCTACTATATCATATTATGTGTAATGCACAATAACTTTTTGTGTAAAACACATTTTTCCTAATTTATGTTAAATAGTGGCTGTGTTACAATTTCGTTGTGAGGTAGACATGAAGCCATATGCAGTGGAAGCGATTTTCCATGAACCAAATTCTAGATTTGCGTT
>CBFHOU010000027.1:0-1077 GCA_965657695.1 Bacillota bacterium
GAGCTTGATTCCCATAGCGAGTAAATAAGACATAGATGCCTTTATTATCTTTCACAAAGGCATCAAAGTCGGGATAGACGTTATACTCAGTAAATTCGATATAATTCGCCCCACTGCGGCGGATTTGTTTGGTATCCAAAGAAAAACCCAAGGGTTCAATCAAATGCAATTTGACCCCAGTCGCTGCACAAGTGCGCATTATGTTTCCGGTATTTTGAGGTATTTCAGGATGATATAACACTACATGAATCATACAAACCTCATTCGTTGATAATAATCCACTGCGGATGCTAAATAGTCTTTGGAACAATCAATATTCAGTAAATACGGTTCAATATCGATATGTTTATTCGCCGCATAAATAATACAGTTACGCTGCATCACATAATGCCCCAGCCAATAAAAGGCAGTGTCCTTAAATTTAGTAAAGGATTCTTTATCGGCACTTAAGATCTCACGAATGTCCAAGTCTTCATATGTATAGTTGTCCTTGGTTTGGACTTTAGCATTAAATGGACAGACACTTTGACAAATGTCACAGCCATAAATCGTCTCAAAGCATTGATAAATCTCATCGGTGTAGATTTTCTTTTGTTGTAGTAAGCCGACCAAGCAGTTCTCATACACATCGCCCGGCAAACAAGAGACGGGACACGCATCAATACAGCGTGTACACGTGCCGCAAGAGACTTTAGACGGAGTATTGGTCGGTAAATCAAGATCGAGTAAAATATCTCCAAGTAATTGATAACTACCTCGGCCTGGAGTAATAATACACGTATTATTGCCTTGAAAGCCCATTCCCGCCAAATACGCGATTAACCGGTCATCAACGGGTCCATTATCGACATAAAACTGGTACGTACATTCGGGTAACACCTCGATTAATTCTTGCATCTTACGACGAAGCACTTGATGATAATCTTCTTCTAACGCAAAGCTGGCCATAATGGCGCCATCTTTTTTCGTAATCGGTAACGCCACACTAATCATTGTTTTCGTAAACGACAAATACGCCCGAAGGGGCTTAATTTGTTCATAGTCCTTGGCACTCGCAATACCAATATGAACCCCTAA
>CBFHOU010000027.1:1336-7302 GCA_965657695.1 Bacillota bacterium
ATAGTACTCGTCATTAATTTTCTTAAAAGTTTGTAAGAGCTGCGCACTAATCATAAGCCAAGTATATCAAATATCGATAAAAGCTTCCTATCATGAAAAAAGGATGCATTCGCATCCTTTTTATTGATATTTACGCAGTTGGGTTAACACTACCAGATGAGATTGCGGCTTGCGCTGCAGCAACAATAGCGACTGGGACACGGAATGGACTACAAGATACCGTATCAAAGTTTAAGTCATGAAAGAATTGAATCGATTTTGGATCTCCCCCATGCTCCCCGCAGACGCCTACGGCTAAATCTGGGTTGGCTGCACGGCCAGCATCGGCGGACATTTGAACCAAGGAGCCGACACCTTCGACATCGATTGTCTTAAATGGATCAAAGTCTAAGATACGTTTTTCTTGGTATTCACCAATGAATTTCGTGGCATCATCACGGCTGAATCCATATGTCATTTGCGTTAAGTCGTTGGTCCCGTAACTGAAGAAATCTGCTTCGGCTGCAATTTGAGCTGCAACCGTGGTAGCACGTGGTACCTCAATCATCGTTCCTAGTTTAATCGGAACACGAGAGCCTTTTTCCGTAAAGACTTGTTCCATCGCTTCAACCATTAAGGCTTTCAAGTAACGGTACTCTTTCACGTTACCAACAAGTGGCACCATAATTTCAACCGCCGTTGCTTTCGTATCAACAGCTGCTAGGACAATGGCACGTGTTTGCATCAAGTAAATCTCAGGATAGGTTACCGCTAAGCGGCATCCACGGTGTCCAAGCATTGGGTTAAATTCTTTGAGTTCTTTGGTTTTTGATAGTAGTGTTTCAAAATCAACACCCATCGATTTCGCCAAGTCACGAATATCCTCTTCATCATGAGGTAAGAATTCATGTAGAGGTGGATCTAATAGACGAATCGTTGTTTTATTTTCAGGAGCTAGCGAGAGAATCGACATAAAGTCATCGTATTGATACGGTAGAATCTCGTTTAAGTACTTTTCACGTTCTTCTTTGTTTGCCGCTAAGATCATTTTACGTACGGACGCAATACGGCCCGCTTCAAAGAACATGTGTTCCGTACGGCATAGCCCAATCCCTTTCGCTCCAAGCTCTAACGCTTTTTTGTAGTCTTGAGGCGTATCGGCATTCGCGACCACTTTGACTTTTTTGATTTCGTCCGCCCACTGAATGACTTTTCCGAAATTTCCACTCATTTTTGCTTCAATCGTTGGAATACGGCCTTCGTATACTTTACCGGTATCGCCATCTAAGCTAAGGTAATCACCCTCGTTAAAGGACTTATCACCAATTTTGATCGTACGATCTTTTTCATTAATTTTAAGGGCACCCATTCCAGAAATACAGCAGACACCCATTCCACGTGCTACCACGGCAGCATGAGAAGTAGCTCCACCGATTGCGGTTAAGATTCCTTCTGCAGCAGCCATCCCTTCAATATCTTCCGGGCTAGTTTCTACACGAACGAGTAATGCTTTATCACCGTTGGCAACGGTTGCTAAGACACTTTCAGAATCTAGGCAAATACGACCAGTAGCAGCCCCAGGAGATGCGGCTAACGCACCACCGATCACTTCCGCTTTGGCTAACGCATCTACGTCAAAGGTTGGGTGAAGTAGTTTTTCAATATAATTGACATCAATTTGCATTAACGCATCTTCTTTGCTCGCTAATCCTTCTTCAAAGAAGTCGACCGCAATTTTTACCGCAGCCGCAGCGGTACGTTTTCCGTTACGGGTTTGTAACATGTAGAGTTTGCCATCTTCGATCGTAAACTCTACATCCTGCATGTTGTGGTAATGCTTTTCTAAGGTTGCACAAATGTCAGAGAATTGTTTGTAAATCGCAGGCATTGCGGTTTCTAGTGTTTTCAAAGGTAGTGGAGTACGAATTCCCGCCACGATATCTTCGCCTTGGGCATTAATTAAATACTCCCCATAAATCTCTTTGGTTCCGTTGGATGGGTTACGGGTAAACGCAACACCGGTTCCGGAGTTTTCATTGACGTTTCCGAATACCATTAACTGTACGTTCACCGCAGTTCCTAAGTTATGAGGAATGCCGGATAAGTTACGGTAACTAATCGCGCGAGGATTATTCCAACTATTAAAGACTGCTTCCACAGCCATGAGTAATTGACGTTTTGGATCTTGAGGGAAATCTTCGCCCATTTCGTTTTTGTAAATTTGTTTAAATTGTTTGATACTTTCTAGTTCGTCTTCAACGCTGAATTCGTTGGTATCCACATACCCTTTCGCATGTTTTAACGCTTCGACAACAGCTTCAAATTTATGACGTTCTACCCCACGAACCACATTCGAGAACATTTCAATAAAACGTCTGTATAAGTCATAGACAAACACAGGTTTACCGGTTTTTTCTGCAAAGGCAGCGGCCGTTGCATCGGATAATCCAAGGTTTAAGACGGTATCCATCATGCCTGGCATTGAAAATACTGCCCCAGATCGAACCGATAGTAATAATGGATTTTGTTGATCGCCAAAGACTTTACCGGTCGCGTCTTCTAATTTTTTGACGTTAACCCAAATTTGGTCTTGGATTTCTTGGGCAATCTTTTTGTTATCTTCGTAATACTTCAAACACGCATCCGTCGACACGGTGAAGGTTTCAGGAACAGGTAGTCCAATGTTATACATTTCAGACAAGTTCGCGCCTTTACCCCCAAGGGTCGTGCGCATTTCCTTATTTCCTTCCGTAATAAAATAAACGTATTGCTTCATAGTCTCTCCTTTTTGATTGAATTGTATCGATTACTCAACGAAAAAATTATAGCACTTTTGCCCCAAAATTAAAGGCTTACGCAACATTTATTTTGCGTCAATAACGGTTTCACAACGCTCGCAAAGACCCACGGTATTCACTTCATCCACGACTTGCCAGCAACGCTCACACGTGTGTCCATCGGCCAACGCTACATCGACACTGAATCCATCAAAGGCGTACTTGCCTGATCCTTGCGTCATCGTAAGCTTGGATACGATTAAGGCTTGGCGGATGTTGGTCGACAATGAACGCACAATCTCTTGCCATGTATCGTCTAGATAAAGAGTTACATGCGCTTCAAACGATTTACCGATGACTTTTTCATTACGTGCTTCTTCCAAGGCTTTTAACACCCCGTCACGTAATGTCATAAACGGATCGTATTTCTCAAGTAAGGCTTCATCGATAGAATCTAGCTTTGGCATGTCCAGCAGCTGGGCTAATTCAGCTTCTTTAATCGGGCTGTATTCATACACTTCTTCCATCGTATGCGGCAAGATCGGCGTTAATAAGCGAACCAACGAATCTAAAATTCGGTAATAGACCGTTTGAACACTACGTCGACGTAGAGAACCCGCTTGTTCGATGTATAAGATATCTTTCGTGAAATCCAAATAAAAGCCACTAAGCTCAATGACAAACTGATTGATCAAACGAAATACATCATCAAACTTAAAGTGGTCATAAGCCGCTACCACGTTGAGATTCAGTTTATTTAACTGCGCTAACGTATAACGATCGATTTCATCCATCGCGGATTCTTCCACTAGTGAACTCGATGTTAGATCAGTAACGTTACCTAGAATAAAGCGTAAGGTATTACGAATCTTACGGTATTGTTCGGAAACTTGTTTGAGGATGTTTTGAGAAATCGGGACATCTTGATTGACCTCAACACTCGCCACCCATAATCGTAAAATATCCGCGCCCATTTGATTCATGATGACATTGGGGTCAATTCCATTGCCTTTGGACTTACTCATCTTCTCGCCGGACTCATCATTGATGAATCCGTGGCTAAAGACCATCTTATATGGTGCTTTTCCACTGGTGGCTACATAGGTTGATAATGACGAGTTAAACCAGCCACGGTATTGATCTGATCCCTCTAAATATAAATCAACTTGGTCTTCAGGATATCCGAATGGGAGTAAACCTCCGTGATGGGAGGTCCCGGAATCAAACCAGACATCCATAATATCGGTCTCTTTGGTAAAGATATTGTTTGGGCTACCTGGATGTTTGAAACCTTGAGGTAATAACTCGTTGGCTTCTTTTTCAAACCACGCGTTAGAGCCTTCATGTTCAAAGATCTCGGCCACGTGACGAATCACGGAGGGGTCTAAAATTGGTGTGCCGTCTTCAGCATAAAACGCCGGAATCGGAACACCCCAAACACGCTGACGGGAAATACACCATTCTTCCCGGTCTTTAATCATATTGGTCATACGAAGCTCGCCCCATGCTGGAATCCAGGTTGTGTCTTTAACAGCTTGTAAGAGTTCTAGTTTAATGCTCTCAATCGACGCAAACCACTGTGAGGTTGCTCTAAAAATAATCGGTTTTCCCGTTCGCCAGTCATGCGGATAGCTATGATGCACATCTCGCTGACCAAGTAACGCCCCTACCTTACTTAAATCTTCAATAATGACACTATTCGCAGCAAAGACAAATTGTCCTTCATAGCCGGTTCGTGGATCATCAAAGACCCCTTGGGCATTGACGGGAGAATAGACCTCTAGCCCATACGCTTTCCCGACCATAAAGTCTTCGGCTCCGTGTCCAGGTGCCGTATGAACAATCCCCGTTCCATCTTCCGTTGTGACATGATCGCCTAGAACAACCGGTGAGATTCTCTCATAAAGCGGGTGCTTATACGTCACTCCCTCAAGGTCTTGGCCTTTAAAACGAGAGAGTACTGATACTTTATTCCATCCAAGTAAACTCGTTAAATCAGGTAGTAAATCATTGCCAACTAAAAGCTTGCGTTCATCCGCCTCAATCAGGGCGTATTCGATTTGCGGGCCGACACAGTTCGCTAGGTTCGCGGGAATCGTCCATGGCGGGGTCGTCCAAATCAAAATCGATGCTCCATCGATTTTTCCCTTACCATCCACGACGGGCATCGCCACATAAATACTGGGCGAATGATGCTCATGATATTCAATTTCAGCTTCGGCTAGAGCGGTTTCCGATGATGGAGACCAGTACACCGGTTTTAACCCTTTATAAACGAGTCCCTTTTCCACCATTTGCGCAAAGACTTGGAGTTGAAGCGACTCATACTCAGGCTGATTGGTAGCATAATAATGATCATAGTCACCCATTACACCAAGGCGTAAGAATTGATCTTTTTGACGCAAAATTTGTTCATTCGCATAATCACTACAAAGTTTACGAAACTCATAAATCGGCATCGCTTTTCGGTTGATCCCTTTTTTCTTCGTAAGCGCATTTTCAATCGGTAAGCCGTGGGTATCCCATCCTGGGGTATACGGCGCTTGAAAGCCGGCCATGTTTTTATAACGCACAACAAAGTCTTTCAAAATTTTGTTTAAGGCATGACCGGTGTGAATATCGCCATTCGCATAAGGCGGGCCATCATGTAAGACATAGAGCGGTCGACCTTGATTCTTTGTTAAGACTTCCTTGTAGACGTTACGTTTTGTCCAATCCGCTTGACGAACGGGTTCAGATTGACCGAGATTTCCACGCATTGGAAATTCGGTATTAGGCATCTGAAGCGTACTTTTAAAATCACTCATTAATTTCCTCCAAAAAACCACAGGAAGGCCATAAAAATCACCCCTCCTAACACCGCTTGGGTAGCAATACTTCGTACATTAACACGTTGCTTACGAAGCCGTCTTGATAATGATAAGAACCCCATCATAAAGACAATATAGGCCAGTCCATATAAGCCAATTACATTTACATCAACGTTCATCTTTTCTCCATAAAAAAACGTCCTTGTCTAAGGACGAAACATTCGCGGTACCACCTTAGTTCACTGTCTCCAGTGCACTCGTTTTCGCTGTAACGGGCGAAACCCATCTACTTATAGGTGATATAACGTCTTCTTGTTCAAGCCTTTCACCGGTTGCTTGATCGCTATGTGGTCGAAGCGTTACGTGTCCTAATCAACGTAGCGGCCAATTGTGACAATCA
>CBFHOU010000028.1:0-7220 GCA_965657695.1 Bacillota bacterium
ATCCCCACATGCTGTTCTGTATTTCCCGCAAGTACAAAATGCCTTAACGGGTGACAACTTAGATTACGTCATGAGAGCTTATTACGAAGACCCCTTAAGCTTAATTGCCTCGATGGTGATTGAAACCGGGTATATGAATCCGTATACACAAGAAATGACATGGTTTAATCCGATTCCGTATGACTCTGGTGTAACTTCATTTGCGGTAAACGGAGTCCCAAATCGCAACTCTGAAGTCATTACCCGCGTTCAAGCAACCCTAAATACGGAAGAAGCTCAAACCGTAATGATTGATGAAACACGATTCTTTACTCCCCTCTATCATGAAGCAAGTGCAGAGCTCGTTGGGATTACGAATGTAACAGCATCGATGGTTCTTCGACCGGACTTTACCTATTTACCGGATGCGGTTTATACCGTGACATTATTAGATATTGACCGCGAAGTGGCTTCATTTACCTACACCGAAGCGGATGGACAAATTCCCATTACCTTTGATGGCTTATACACTAACACCCGATACGGGGTTGAGGTTCGTGTCACCTTCACCAATCCTGGTCGAAGTAATGACGTCGAACTCGTTCTTCTACAAGAAGAGTTTGTTACCCCAGACCGCATCAATACGGTTACCGCAAGTGTTGTGAATCCGACAGCTCAGTTGATAACTGTGACTGCAAAAGGTAATATTGCGACATACACGTATTTATATTATGAAATTGATGGAGAACGTACCTTGATAGAGTTAGAAAAACAAGCGGCGGATTCCTCGATTATGACCTTACGCTTTAACCGTCTGGAAGAGGCGTATACCGTAACGTTTGGACTGACGAATGAAGATGACGATACCGAATATGTAATTGGTTCAGAAGACATTGAAAGGAGCGTTACCGAATGAGTTTCCAAGAAAAACTAGCCGCATGGCTAAAAAAAATGGCATCACGATTTGGTATCCCAAGTCGTGTTGATGCATTGAAGATCGGGATTATCCTGATTGTCTTATTTATTAGTGTGTTTGCCTCGGACTTATTTCCTGGAACACAGTTTGCGTTAATGGTGGAACGCACCTTCGGTCAGTTCTTTAATATCGCAGGCGCGTTTGAATCGAGTGTATTACTTCTTGTTGAAAGCGTTGCGATCTTGGTCTTTATTTGGACGTTGGTTCAAGTCGTTGGCTGGTTCTTCTTGCTCTTTAAAGAAAAAGGCAAAGAACCAACCATGGGGGTTGCCTTAGCGCAGAATGCTCTCAAATACTTACTGTATGTAACTGGGGCCGTAATGATTCTTACCACCTGGGGTGTGGATCCTACTGCGATTTTGGCCGCTGCCGGGTTAGCCGGGATTGCCATCTCGTTTGGGGCTCAGGCCGTAATACAGGATATCATTAGTGGGGTTTTTATTTTGGTCGATAAACCATATCGTGTCGGCGATATCGTTTATGTCCAAGGGTTTCGCGGCTTGGTTATGAAAATGACCTTACGGAATACGCACTTCAAAGATTTAATCTCCAATGATATTAAAATCTTTCACAACTCGGATATCCGTGATGTGGTTAACACCTCGGTGATGATGTCAACGGCTGTGGCTGAAATTGGTATTAGCTATAACCTCGATATCCGGGATGTCGAAAAAATCATCCACGATCATTTACCAAAAATGAAGGAAGCCATTCCTGCCATTATTGAAGGACCAATCTATTTGGGGATTACCTCCTTTGGGGACTCCTCAGTCAACTTGAGGTTCATTGCTCGAACCAATGAATCTGATAAATTTTCAGTATCGCGCCTAATGAATCGTGAATTGAAGATTCTATTCGATGAACGAAAAATTGAAATTCCATTTCCTCAAGTTGTTCTTACAGAATACAAAGATAATCCCACACCTTCACCCATCGTGACGGTTTCTGCATCACAAGATAAAGCAGAGCATCAACGTGCTAAATCGCAAGGGGATAAAATGAAGAAGCAAAAAAAATTGGATTATGGTTCGGATGAGGACGAAGCAAAATAAAAGAGGCGATTACGCCTCTTTTTTCTTAGGATAAAGGAGCTGGACTCCCAAGGTGATACCCACAAGACCAAACAGTCCTATGAGTAATAATTGATTTGGTTCTGGCGCAATAACAATATCAACAATGGTATTCGTTTTTACGACACTGAAGGACTCTGTGGTGCTTGTGTTATCCGCAAAGCGGTATTCAATCGTAAACGGGACATTATCTCCCTCCCGAACATAAACACCTAAGGAATCGACTGGAGATAGAATCTCTTCTTTCCATGTTGCAGCATTAGCACCCAGTAATAAGGATTCGTTATACGCATTCGCTTGATAGCGAACAACGACTTCAATGAGATTTGACTCTTCATCAGGATCGATCACGAATAAATCCACGATCTCTCCATCGTATTCAATTTTTGATACGTACGTGTTATTTGGCGTTAAGACTAATTGTTCCGCTACTTCAGTACGATTTGCACTGGTTTCTACAATGTCTCGAACCGGAATCATTTCTGGGTTCGAAATGAAAGTGGCTTCCTTGAGATACGTCACTTGGTGCGCACCGGCGGCATCTTGAACCTTAATGTAAACACTTTGAGCCGCTTGATTGCTTAAGAATGGTTCACCTTGGTACGTTGTCCAATCATCATCAAATTCAGGGATGGTTGTCCCTACAATATAAGATACTTCAATCGTGGTTAAGTCAAATTGAGTAGCATCAATCGTAATTGGACGTTTTTCATTACTTAATTCGACTAAGGCCGTTCCATCGGCGCGGACTTCGATTTCAATCCCAGTGCTGCTTATGACTGTATCAATGACATCACTACCATATTCATTGGTCGCTGAGATGTTATCCGTACGTGTGGTATTGTCATTCGTTACCGCTTCACTAGGAGGGGTAACGATGTTGGTAAAGACACGACGTGCCGCATCTAGAATGTTTGGTGCTTTCTCAAAGATTGGCGTTAAGACGACAAACTCAGGGTTTTCAATAATCGAATCTGCATTTAACATCTCACCCGTCACCGCGTTCATCCAGCCTTTGAAGACATATCCGTCTAAGGTAGGAATCGGAAGGTTTCCAAGGGGTTGACCGGGGGTAATCGAGACGTCTAGGCTTACGCCTTCGACTTTAACTCGAGTAATCACGGGGTCAGGATTCGTGGGTAATTCAATGACTGGAATCTCTTCTGGGATTTCCGGAATGCTTGGTGTGGTTGGTGTGATCGGTCTTGAGGTAATGACACCCGTATTTCCTCCTGTACTTCCAGGGGTCGACGGTGTTTCTGTGGGTGGTTCTTCCGGTGTTTCTTCTTCTGGTTCTTCTTCAATTTCGGTATACACCGCTGTCACCGTTACATCTTCAGCCGGCATACTTGATGGTAGACCACTCCAGGACTCAAACTCAAATCCTTCTTTCTCTGGGGCACTTGGTGGTGTCACCGGATCCCCAAACTTCACTTGAGCACTGCTGATTGTTGATTCACCATCACTAAACGTGACGGTGTATTCCATCGCTTCATACTCCGCTTTGATCGTGATATCCGCATCTGGCATGGTGGATGCACTGCTACTCCATCCTTGGAAGGTAAATCCTTCTTTGTCAGGGGCTGTAGGCAAGGTTAAGGCAGACCCGTAATCTAAGGTTTCAGATCCTAACACATTGCCTTCGTCATCTTCATACGTGGCGGTGTATTGATTAATTTCATAAATCGCATTAATCCGCACACTTCGGGCTGGCATCGTTGCGGGTGGGACACTATCCCAACCGACAACGGTATGTCCTTTTTTCTCTGGAATGGCAGGGTTGATGCCAGGGACTGCTTCACCGAAGATTACTGAAACGGATTCGACCGTTCGGCCATCGGCACGGAAACTTAACGTATATTCATACGCTTGCCATTTCGCATACACCGTCACCGCACCAGTCGAACCTGCGTTAACTTGAGTTGCTTCTTGGGTAAAGGCACTATCATAGAACCAACCAATAAACTCACGACCGGCAGATCCAGCCGGTGGGAAGACATACGCTTCATCTTCAATCGTATAGCTGCCTTTTAAGGACGTATTCCCGATGTTGTAGACATATTGAATCGGGTAGTTCACCAAACTCCATTTCGCATACACAGTTTGAACACCAGAAGTTCCTACTGGAATCCTTGTGACTTGGGTTGTAAAATCAGCATCACTAAACCAGCCAGAGAAGGTATATCCGGTTCGAGATCCGGAAGAGAAAATTACCTCTTCATTAACTGTGAAAGTGGCTGGATTTGCTCCGTTACTTCCATTATTCAGAACATAGGTAATGGCATATCTTGCATCACCCCATTTAGCGTAGAGCACTTTATTTCCAAATGAACCGGTTGGAATTTGGGTTATCCCCGATGTGACCAAGTCAGCATTCTCAAACCAGCCTTCAAACTGAAAGCCTTCTTTGGTTGCCGTTGGCAGGGTGATTGTTCCACTACTTATCGAATAATTTGAGATAGGTGAATCAACACTTCCACCATTTGCATCATACGTAATCGTATAATTGACTTCGCTCCATTTAGCGTAGAGCACTTTATTTCCGAATGAACCGGTTGGAATTTGGGTTATCCCCGATGTGATCAAGTCAGCATTCTCAAACCAGCCTTCAAACGTATTATGAAGTCTTGTAGGTGAAGACAATGTGATAGTTCCAGATGTTATCCCATATTCTGTTGGGTTTACATTGGAATATACTAATAAGTCATTCGACAGTGAATAGTATTCCGCTTTTATCCACGCATCACTTCGACCAATATTTGAAATACGCACTTCATCCATTGTTCCTCTGAATGGATTTTGACCCGCAGTGTCATAAGCACCAATTACAATCGATGCTCGTCCAGTAAGTCGATTATTAGAAGCTAGCGTAATTGAAGTCGATGAGTTGTTATACCAAATAAATGAGTCATCATTGTTAAATCGATTGGCAAAAAACCCAACCTGATTATTTTGTATTGTGGGGGAAGCTAATATCGTTATTGGCTTAAATCCATTTGAGTATGTAGCTCGAAGATCGCCTTGAAAAATCCAAAAGACAGCATCATTGGCTGAAGTGGCTAAATTATGAACAGCATTAGTTTGTGAGGGAGTAGCAAGGATAATTTTTGTAAATGCATTCGTATTTAATGAGCTGGGTAGTTCAATGAATCCTCCATTAAAGTTCGCAACATCTCCTAGTAAACCTGATGAATAGGTGATGCTATTAACTTGACTAACTGAGGTTGCAGAGGCAACATTGGTTATTCCTGCTCCCATATGTGAAACAAAGATGTAGTTAGCATCCCAGACGTTTTCTGGGTTATTTCCATTTGAATAATCATTTTGTGTGGAATAAAATACACGAATTGGAGTATCTTGACTGCTTGAAATAGCAGGTACACGAACGTGATATACCACTTTGTTAGGTGTTGTTGAAACCGCATCAACTTCAAAATCCAACAAGTTATTGTTGGCATCAGTAAAGTGAATCCCAGAATACGTGATTCCAGTAAAGTCATAATTTGAGTCATCCAGAATGATGGTCACCGGAAAATTGCTCAGGTTTTCATCTATCTTGCTCGCTGGAATAATTAACTCTTTATATAGTTGAGGATTTGTTGGTGAATTCGGAGTTAATCCATAAATATAGTCAACACTGTAAGTGTTAGCAAAGACTAAGCCCGATGAAACTACAGATGCAGAGGTATTACCAGTCGTTGAAATTGATCGAACCGTTATGGTAGTAATCCCAGAATCTTCAACAACAAATGGGGAGACAAACGATTGCCAGGTTGTCTCATCGTTAATTTGATACTGATACCCAGCAAAGTAAGGCGCACGTTGGTCTAACGAGCTAGCAGAAACAACTTGTAGATTTCGATCATTTCGGGAATAGCTAAGAACTGGCGTTTCAAGATCCGCAATCTCAGAATATGCGGTACTTAAGTCAATACTATTTTGAAGGTACGAGTTATTAAAATACCACCTGTTAAGGACGTATTTTGCATCAGCTCCGCCTGTAGCGGCTGTGAATCCGGTATAAAAAGTCTCTCCAACACTTGAGAAATCAATATTATATGTGTGAAAAGGACTACTTGGTCGAATATCGCTTGCAGATGTGACTCCACTACTAATATAAATAGCCAGACCACTAGTTGTGTCGTCATAATCCATCCAAACGTTATATCGGCGAAACTGTTGGTTAGATGATAGTCCGTTATAACCTGTTGTTGAATCAATAATTTCATTATCTGAAGGGGTTTGAAATACACCGTCTACATGGTAGTCAATATGCATGGCATTTGCTGAGCTTTCACCATTGTCATATGTATCAAACTCAATCCCAATGGAAGTTGGGATTCCTTCATAACCTAATCCACCGCCCGCACTTCCAAGAGCATTAGTATTTTTAGCAACAATAAAAACAAAGCCGTCAGCAATGGTGCTTGAAGATGCTCGGTAAATATCCATTGTAAAGAAGGTACTGAACCCGGGATTTTGTTGACCTTGGTATGTCAGCTGATCCTCATAGAAAACACTGGAGGCCTGCATACCTCCTGTTGTCATGGTGATTCCAGATCCACCGGTTTGAACAGTGACTCCTACCCCAGAAAAAGTCATACCTTGAGTCGTATTACCATCCACCAAGGATGGACGAGCGAAGGAAATCGCATTATTTATAGAAAGAAATTGATATCTTGTTATGTCATAGTTAGATGCAATGGCCCCTGAGGTCAATGCAGCATCATAAATTCGAACTTGGGCCATCGCTCCATCAAAAAAAGACCGAGGAACAAATGCATCATTAGAGTGAGCACCAATATATAGGGGTTGTTCAGTGAAAGCACCTGTAACATTTGTGTTTTGATCAACTTGCTGACCATTCAAAAACAACGACATTGTGTTGGCAGAGTCATCAAAAGTCATGGCAACATGTTGCCATGTTTGTAGTGTTGTCGTATCACTATGTGTCACAACAGAGTACGAACCACCCACACCTCCCGCACTTAGTGTAGAGCCGTTGTACCAAAATGGAGATTTATTAGTGGAAACAATGTTTCGTGAACCAGTATTAGTATCTCGGTATATCCATGCTTCAATCGAATACGAGGACCCATCTGGTAGCAATCGACCCAAATCACCATATGTAGATGAACCGTTAAAGATAACTGAACCACTACCAATAGCGGAACTGAAGGTCGCATTGTATAAAG
>CBFHOU010000029.1:0-1459 GCA_965657695.1 Bacillota bacterium
CGGAAATTATCGAGCGTCGGAACACGCACAAAGAAGCGAGGTGGATAGGCAAAAAGTTCATTGGTTGGTTTGAACGCATGAGAAACAATAAATAGAATCGGCAGCGCTACAAACAAAGCCATCGGAATTAATATGGCATAAAATTTAATTTGATCTTTATGGAATCGTTTTGGATTAATCGTCATCCCTTGAAATCGAGCCATATGATTACTCCTTATCTCCAAGAACTTGGAACGTAGCTTTGCTAATAACATAAATCATAATGAGCAGCACAACGCTAATTGCAGAGGCATACCCCATTAAGTATCGGATGAAACCAAAGTCCTCAATGTGGTTCACAATTAATTGACCTGCATTTTGTGGAGTCGGATTAGCGCCCGATAATTGAACCCCAATTGCACCGACTTGAAATGTCCCCACGACAGCCATAACAGCACCAAATAACATTTGTGGTTTCATCGAAGGGATCGTAATATAAAAGATTTCTTGCCAGCGATTCTTCATTCCATCCATATACGCTGCTTCATATAATGATTGATCAATATTTAAGATTCCAGCAAGCATCGCTAAGAATCCAACCCCCATACTTCCCCACAATGAAACTAAAATCATAATGTTCATTAAGAAGTCCGGGGATGTTAAAAACTGAACCGGTTCTTGTGAAATCCCAAATGACAACAACATACTATTAATGTACCCGGTGGCATTACCCGAGAACATAACCGTCCAGACGACTGTCATCGCAATTCCTGCAGTCATCGAGGGGCTGTATAAAATAATGGCAAATAATGTTCGTGGACGATGTGGAATTTGAGCAAGCATCCAGGCAAGAATGAAGCTCATCAAATACCCAACTGGGCCAACAATAAACGAAAATCGAATCGTGTTTGGAAGGACGTTTTGCATGAAGACTTCGTCCCGGGTTAATAACTCAATGTAATTTCGCAGTCCGACAAACTCAGGAAATTCAATCGTATTAAAGTAAGTAAACGAAAGACCAATTGCTAAAACAACTGGGATAATAATGAACACAATAAATAAAAATACGTATGGAACTAAGAACCATAACGGAGAATTCATTCGTCTAATCATTTGGATGCTCCGTTAACCATTCACCAATGTTGTAGATGGTTGGTACGCGGTAAGGTTTAATGACAATTCCTTCGTCCACGTAGCCAAACTCTTCCATGCGGTACACAATTTCACGGTTTGCCACACGAACAGCATTATCTAGCGTGATCCGTGGATTTTCATCATCAAAAACAATTTTGTTCCATCCATTACTCAGCTCACGTTCAACCATGTAATAGCCAGGAATACGTGATGCTTCCATAGCATATTCCCACTGCGCTAAGATCACATCAATGTGTTCTGCTGGCAGGGGTAATTGACGAAAGGCTTCTAAGTTAGCGGTATTCCATAAAAACTCGGTGCCATAGGCTGTCTGCAATCGGTACGC
>CBFHOU010000029.1:1558-3913 GCA_965657695.1 Bacillota bacterium
GGGTAATTGACGAAAGGCTTCTAAGTTAGCGGTATTCCATAAAAACTCGGTGCCATAGGCTGTCTGCAATCGGTACGCAAATTCTACTTGATTTTGCGTCTCCATAAACCATTCTACAAACGCCCATGATTCATCAGGCATTGTCGTATCGGATAGAATCATCGTCGATTGCGCACCACTAGCTGCATAACGAGTAATTGTTCCATCGGGTTGTAATACCCCTGGATGAGGAGCGATTTGCCATTGTCCTGCAATCTCTGGTGCAGCAATGGTTAATTGTAGATAACTCGATAAGTCACTGATTCCAATTGGTAGTAAACCAGTTCTAAAGTGGTTATAAAAGTTTGGTACTTCCTTGGGAACGTTATAAATGGTAAACAACTCTGTCATCATCTGAACCCCGAGGATATTTTCATCACTATTTAACAGGGTTTGCATGCCGTTTTCGGTATAGAGCTGTCCATCAAATTGATAAACAAACGGTATCGTTGACACAAATGGCTTAAATCCTCCAAACATCGAGATTGGATGGTAATAGTTCATCCCAAATCGTTGGAGCTCAGGTAAAATTTCAATCACTTCTTCCCACGTTTGCGGGACGGGTAAACCTAAAGAGTCTATGACATCCGTTCGATAGAATGTGACCCAGAAGTTCTGCGTTGCAGGTAAACCAAAGATTCCTTCTTCAAATGCATACGGAATCATAACACCTGGCGCAAACTGGTTTACCGTCTCTTCAAAGCCATTAAATTGGCGCAAATCGAGAGAAGCTCCACGAATCGCAAACTCATAAGGTACCCAGTGATTGACCCCTAACGCAACATCGGGTCCAGCATTCGCAGCGTTCGCTAATATGAGTTTGTTTTCGTCTGGCATGATCGAAAGTTGAACTTCAATTCCTGTTTGCGGGGTAAAACTTTGATCAATTTGTTGTTGAAGAATTTCAATATATTGGCGTGGATAGTTAACCCAAATTTCTAAAGTGTCTTCATCCACTTCGGTCACGCCGTACGCTTGATCACCAAACGAGAACACGAAGCGTTTTACCTCTTCCCATGCAAGGGTCCAAGGAAACGCTGTTGTTCTGGGAAGCGGTTCATTCCCTGAAAAATAGAATGCTTCGATATCAAGTCCGTTTTCTAATAGAACCTGAGCGGTTGTTCCGAGTAATTGTGCAGCTGAAGCATCTCCGTCGGACAATAACAAGAGCTGATTTGGTACATCATCAATATCTTCTAGAAGAGTTTCAAGTTGACGACGTGCAATATCTAAATTGGTTAATTCACCTGGATTTTCAACATTTGAATACTGTCCTAACCCATCTTCAATTTCTTGAATATCATCAATCCACCCTTGAATTCGAATACTCGCATCAGGGATGAATTCTTCCAACTTCCAATTGCGGAATCGGTCTTGGGTGTTTCCAGTAAGGCGCTTAATTTCTAAACTAAATTCGGTAATTTCGTCCATTACACGAACAATTTTGTGATAGCTATTACGGTAAGGTTCTAGCACAGTGCGCAAGGAAAGCTCATGGCTTCCCGCTTCTAAATAGAACCAATACGGGTCATCACCACCTAAAGTTTCAAGTTGAAAATTGTTGCTGTAATGGAAAGGGACCCATTGCATCTCTGCAAAAGGTAATTCACCGTTAATACGAATTTCACGAAAGACAGGCATTTGCATCAAGTAGTTCTGACGATAATCAATGCTTAAGTTATACCAACCTGCTTCTTCCACTGTTATATCGTAGTAAATCGTATCTCCACCTTGGCGAAAACTATACCCGTCAACAACACTTAGTTGAAGTTGTCTGGTGTCATAGCTCGTTGCAAGGGGGTTATTTATTGAAATGAGTCGAGTTGATGGATTGCTTTTAGCGACAAAATCTTCTGCAGGAATAGTAAGAATTGAATCCGCAACACTACTTTCTTGGAAGTTTCTGATCGTTTCTTCATACGTTAAAACAACAGGCACACTTTGAACAATGAGTGACTGAGGTGAAAGCGATCCTTGGACAACACTTACGCTGAGTGAATGTGGACCTGGTGTGAAGTAAAAGCGAAACGGTTCTGAGGTCAGCGCCGTCGAATCTTTTAGAATGACTTCTTGTTTCGACGATTCTTTTTGTGCAATCGGCATAACTTCATTACCATAACGGTCTAATGGAAAGTCAGCTTGAGGCATGTTCCATCGAGCCGGTAACGAAATCGAACGAGTCTCATAATAAGGAAACTCCCCATTGATTTGAAGGGCAATTCGATTTGTCAAAAGCGTGGGTGTTTTGTCTTCAACTTCTAGAGCGATTTGATACCATCCTTCTTCGCGAATCTCAATGGTATATTCGACACGATC
>CBFHOU010000029.1:4013-7175 GCA_965657695.1 Bacillota bacterium
GGTGTTTTGTCTTCAACTTCTAGAGCGATTTGATACCATCCTTCTTCGCGAATCTCAATGGTATATTCGACACGATCATTGGTCGTTGAAAGTAACACGACATCCTGACGATTTGGTTCACTTACGATACGAATTTCTTCTGGATATTTTGCAATAAACTGATCTCGACGTATTGCAAAAGAACCCTCAGGCACCGATGTATTGGCGACTACATTATTGTTAACGACAGGGTCTTGAGATTGATTTAGATTCAACACAAAGAAAGTAAAAATGGCAATCACACCAAGTGCGATTCCTATCCCTGTTATTACTTGTTTGCGTTGAAAGCGTGTGATCACAATTTCTCCTCCCATTCTTTTCTCGTCCGGTGGTAATCCACCGGACGAAGAATGGTTCTTGGCTTACGTTCCTGAAAGAGCGTTGCCAACTAGTTCATTAATTTTTGCTTCCCACTCGGACGCAAAGACTTCAGGAGTAATGAGTCCTTCCGAAATTCGAGTGAAATACTGGTTGTCATCATTATTGACCCATTCCCAAAATTCTTTATAACCAGGTAAGGATTTATCTACATCTGGTTTTGAGAATTCAAAGAGTTCAACACTCTCACGAACTCCCTCTACATAATCGAGGTAATCCGAAGCGCGTTCCCAAATTTCTGGGTAATCTGCAACTGGGAAACGGTCTAAATACATATCACCACGTTCTTCCATTACATCAAGGCGGGTTGCCCATCCTTGACGACCAAACGTCATCCATTTTGCAAGTAAATATGCTTCTTCAGGATTTTCAGTTTGTGAAGATACAACCGTGAAGTCCAAGATGGTTGGTGGGAATTGGCCGGCGTCTCCGCCTGGGTATGGCCAAAATCCAACATCAAGACCATAATCATCGCGCATTTGATCAATCATCCAAAGGTTCCATGAACCATCGATTTTAAACCCGATATATCCTTCTAACCACGGCCAGATATCTCCTAGAATTGCTAATTCTTCTTCGGTATGCGCCGCAACAACGTTACGTGCATATAAGTCTAGTTTTGCGTTATAAGCATCAATCCATGCTTGTGAGGTAAAGTTGAACTTCTCCCCATCAAACGTGTTATATCCAACATCCGCAAAGTCTTGGGTTGGCCAAATTGAATCAAAGTCCAAATCACCAAACCATGGATCAATTCCGTAAACCAAGTCATTTTGACCGGCTTGACGAAGTTGGATTGCTAAATCGACAAACTCATCATATTTCCAATCTTTATCTGGAATTGGAATGTTATAAAAATCAAGTAAGGTCAAGTTGATGTAAATGCCTCGAATAAACTGAAACGATGGGATTGCAAAGCGTTGACCATTATAAACAGCAGCCTCCGCGATGTTTGGGTAAACTAAATCCGTTTCTTCATCCGCATCCCAATATTCTGTAACATCAAGTAACATCCCATTTGATAGTCCCGTTGGCACGTTATCAATCGCAAAGACATCAGGTAGTACATTCGCAGATTGAGCATTTAACAAGTTTTCAGTAAAAGCCGCTCCCGCACCTGTAATATCTTGACGAAGTTCAACGGTAATATTGGGGTATTGTTCCATAAACGCATCAATTAAGATTTGGTTTAGTTCTTGATCACCCCAGTCAGCATACGTTAAGACAATATTACGCTGTTGCGTACTTGGTTCTTCTGTTGCTCCACATGCTACAAGCGACACTGTCAGCAGGGCAGCAACCAAAAGCAGTGTTATTTTCTTCATTGGTTCTCCTTATGATTACGTGGCAGGGACACTAGGTCCCCACCACCGTAAACCAATTTAACGGAAATCTCCGTTAATAATTAATTCAGTAGCTACAAACGCTCCGTTTTCTTCCACTTCAATGACAACGTTGGAAAGGGTGAAGGATTGAGGCGCTTCTAATCCTGCAAAGAGTAATCCCATTTCAAGTTTAAACTGAGCAGGAACAGAATAATCGATAGCTGTATCATCAAGTGTAAATTCAACACTGTATGCTTGCGACTCAGTGCCCACCATTAACTCTTCGACATAGTATGGTGTCCAACCGTTTCCAGCATGGCCAATCGCTAATGAGAAGCCACCAGCAACAGTTGCTTTAGCGTTAAAGGTTGCACGATATTTCTTACCTGTTTCGAATTCAATCGAACCAACGTTATCTTCTCCGGTTCCTAATGCAAAGGCATCTTGGATAATTTGAACTTTCCAGTTTGCATCCAGAGCGTTAATTCCAGTGAGAAGTAATGTCAATTCCCCATTGCGAGCACTAATACTTCCAGCAGTACCTTCCCAATCATTTAAGAAGGTTCTCCATCCATAACTAGCCCCGAAGGTTCCATTTTCAATAAGTTCTGTTGCAACAAACGACTCACCTTCTAAGACTTCAATCACAACACTAGAAACCGTGAAGGATTGAGGTACTTCTTTGCCGGCAAAGAGTAATCCCATTTCAAGTTTGAACTGAGCAGGAACGGTGTAATCAGCTGCTTCATCATCAAGTGTAAATTCAACACTATATGCTTGCGACTCTGTTCCAACAGTTAATTCTTCCACATGGTATGGTGTCCATCCGTTGCCTGCATGACCAATTGCTAATGAGAATCCACCCTCTGCACTTGATTTTGCATTGAAGGTTGCACGGTATGTTTTGCCTGCTTCAAATTGAATCGATCCTTCATTATCAACGCCAGTACCTAAGGCAAAGGCATCTTGAATGATTTGAACTTTCCAGTTTGCATCTAGGGCACTTGCTGCCGTTAATTCAAGTGTCATCTCACCATTCGCAGCACTTAATGTTCCTGCAGTACCTTCCCAATCATTTAAGAAGGTTCTCCAACCATAGGTTGGTTGAGCAGATAGATCAACACTAACTTCATCAATGACGCTGACCATACGGACTACTGTATTACTATTTCCAGCGGCATCAACAACAGTGTATGTTAACTCGTAATCACCTAAAACTGCAGTATCTACTGCTCCTGTGACAGTGATAGCTGATGCTTCTAAATCTCCATCGACATTATCACTTGCAGTAACGCCTTCTAATGGGTCAAATACTGAATTGATGGCTACTTTTTTCTCAGTTGCACCTGTTATGACAGGAGCGATTGTATCCACTAAGGAATCCACTTCACGAACAACAACGTTATCCATGTAAACAGTT
>CBFHOU010000030.1:0-7130 GCA_965657695.1 Bacillota bacterium
AATTTTTTCTTCTTCAGTTCCAGTGAAGGAAGAAGGATCTCTAAATCCCCATTGAAGGCGTTGAGCAACCCCAGGGAAGATGGGACATTTTTCTGCAGCTTCGGGATCACAGACGGTAACAATGTAGCGGTATTTGCGACCTTGTTTATAAAATTCAAAAACACTATTGGTTGGATTCTGACTCATATCAAATCCATCCTCTTTCATTGCTGCTACAGCTAAAGGGTTTAAGGTTCCAGGTTCAAGTCCGGCGCTTTCAGCCACAAAGCCTAAATCTTTTCCATAATGGTTTAAATAGGTCATTGCCATTTGCGAACGAGCTGAGTTATGAATGCAAACGAATAATACACGTTTTTGTGTCATAGTTCCTCCACGCGTATTGTAGCAATCAAAATTCTAGAAAATGCCGTTCTAACATGAAACTAACATTCATTTTACATGCTGCATTTTTTCACCAAGACTTTACGAAAGCGCTTTCGTATGCTTGAATATAATTACAGCTAGAGTAGACGGTGAAAGGAGAGAAGCGATGAGTCCAGGAAATAACACATGGGATGCCTATAAGGAATCACAAAAGATGGTATATCGCGTTCTCGAAAACGGTCATGTCATTGTCGAAACAATCATGAACCTGCAAGATGTCGAAAAAGCAATTGAATTCATGAGTGTCGGCCACCATACCAAAGAGTGGCGAGACGAAGAAGGATGGTTTATCGTGGACTGCGGTATTAAGAATCAAGTGGTTCAGTACCGTTCGCTATCCTAGAAAAGGGCAATGCCGATGGCGTTGCCTTTTTTGTGTGGTATAACTTACACATGAAACTACAAGAAATTAAAGAAGAATTATTTTTAGTCCTCAAAGGTAAAACCCTCAGTGCGGTCCTACCGTCGTTTGTTTTTGTTGTGGCCAATAATTTATTTGGCTTAGTGTTAGGTCTGGTGATCTCAGGGTTAACGAGTTTATATTTTATTTATGTAGGAGTTTCGAAAAAACAATCATTGTGGTATTCAGTGGGCGGACTAGTTGTTGTATTAGTCGCGGCAGGTTTAAGTGTACTTCAAGGTGCTGCCGGGTTCTTTATCCCTAGCATTATTACGAGTGCTGCATTAGCCTTAGCAAGTCTCATCTCAATTCCATTGAAACGTCCCTTTACAGCGTATGTGTCTCACTTAACAAGAGGATGGCCACTCGCATGGTTTTGGCGAGCCGATGTGAGACCGGCGTACAGTGAAACCAGTATTTTATGGGCGGTGTTCTTTAGTATACGGTTTGTTCTACAAATTCTAAGTTTCACGTTAGGTGCCGATGAAATCTTTTTGGTGAATCTAATCCTAGGTGTTCCGGGGTTAGGAGTATTACTGGTCGCAACCTACGCGTATGGTATTTGGCGACTTCATCAATTAGAAGGTCCTGGCGTGGATGAATTTATTCAAGAAAAAAAGCCCCCATATAAGGGGCAAACACGAGGCTTTTAATCCCAGCGACGAGGATCTCCCTCGAGTTGGTCTAAGATTGCTAGATCCTCCGCATTAATTGTAAAATCTAGGTTTGCATTTTCAATGATACGCTCTTCGTGGACCGATTTCGGTAACGGGAGCGTTTGCTTTTCCAGGCAATATCGAATCGCTAGTTGAGCCGGAGAGACTTGATATTGTTTCGCCATTTGACCCACCGTCTCATCTTTTAGCAAATGCCCAATCGCCAAGGGAGAATAGGCTTCAATTAAGATTCCTTTTTGTTGGCAATAACGAACTGTTTCTTCCTCAGTGTGACCGATGAAGAAGCCGATTTGATTGACATGCGGAATCGTATCGCAGTGCGTTAAGATGTTATCTAAATCTGATGGGGAGAAATTAGAGACCCCAATCGCTCGGACTCGTCCCTCATAATATAGTTTTTCCATAGCTTTAAAGGCTTGAACATTACCTTCAGAACAATCTTGACCCATATTACTCCATGGCCATGGGGCATGAATTAAGAACAGATCTATATAATCAACCCCAAGGGCCTTTGTTGATGCGTCAAAGGCTGCAAGTGTTTGATCAAATTCTTTGATATGAGATTCTAGCTTTGTGGTGATAAAGATTTCTTCACGAGGAATCCCAGAATCTTTGATAGCTTTTCCTACACTCTCTTCATTCCGGTAGCCTTCTGCTGTATCAATATGTCGGTATCCCGCCTTGAGTGCTTTGGCAACGGCATCATAGGTATCAACTCCATTTGGAATTTGCCACGTCCCAAAACCGACCTTCGGAATTTTGACATCATTACTTAAGCGATACATTTCTTGAATAATCATAATACCTCCAATATAAAAGTTTTCTAATTAGATTACTTTGTTTAGAATCATTTTATGCTTCCACGTAAAATGAAATCAGGTGAAACCATGAAACAACTACGATTACGACTTGAAACACTTTTTGTCATTATATCAATACTTCTCATTGCAGCTGCTTTTATCGTTCAAGAGCTGATTAATCCGGATTCAGCATGGATTGCGTATTTATTTGGGCTGTCCTTTTTGATTGGCGGATTTTTTAAAGCCAAAGGAGGCATCGAAGCTACAATTGAGAATAAGCATTTAAATGTTGAAATCTTAATGATTCTAGCGGCCCTTGGCGCCTTTGTGGTTGGTGAATTTCAAGAAGGGGCGATTTTAATCTTTATTTTTGCGGTTTCTGGATTGTTAGAAACCTATACAACGGCACGTAGTGAAAAAGAACTAACCAGTTTATTAAATCTTGCCCCGGAAACGGCCATTTTGGTGGTCGATGGTGTTGAACAAGAAGTGCTGGTAAGTGATGTAAAGATTGGGGATCTTGTTGTTGTTAAGGTCGGTCAACTGATTCCTGTGGATGGAATTGTTGAACGCGGGGAAACCTCAGTCGATGAAGCCGCGATTACTGGAGAGTTTGTTCCAGTAAGTAAAGAAGTGGGGAGTGATGTTTTTGCGGGCTCGATTAACATCGAAGCAACAATTTATGTAAAAACAACCGTCGATCCTTCCGCTTCCGTAGTGAAAAAGATTGTCGATTTTGTGAAAAACGCCCAAGAAAGCGAAACCAAATCGCAAACCTTATTAAACCGAATTGAACGGGTATATGTATATGTCGTAATCTTAATTGCGATTTTATTTATGATCCTTCCACCCCTGGTTAATTGGTTGAGCTGGGAAGATGCGTTTTATCGTGGGATTATTGTTTTGGTGGTGGGGTCCCCTTGTGCATTAATGGCCTCAATCTCTCCCGCAATCTTAGCGAGCTTATCGAATGCCGCAAAAAAAAGAGTCTTAATCAAAGGTGGCGAACCGCTAGAGCATTTACTTCAAATTAAAGCTGTTGTCTTTGATAAAACCGGAACGATCACCACAGGCGAACCGCATGTTGTATCCATGACTTCCTTTAGTGATGAAGAGTTATCGATTATTGTCTCGATGGAACAACAATCATCACACCCCTTAGCCAAAGCGATTACGTCGCATTTGGAAGGTTCTTTAAAACGAAATATTGATACAAAAGAGCTACCTGGTCGAGGTATGACTGCGGTGGTGGGTTCAGATACGTATGAAATTGGTCGTTTCGATCATGAAATCACCGTCTCCTTAGAGAACGGAAAAGGGTTAACGCTAGTTCATGTTTTTAAAAATAAAAAGCATATCGGCTCGATTGGTCTGCAAGACCAAATTCGAGACGGCGTATCTCAGGTGATGAAGGATCTTAAGGCCTTAGGAATCCATACGGTGATGCTAACCGGAGACAACCAAGATGCAGCTCGACGTATAAGTCAAGAAGTTGGGATTGCGGGTTGTTTCGCTGGATTACTACCAGACCAAAAAGTTGAAAAACTACGCGAAATCAAGCAAGAATATGGGTCAATTCTCATGGTCGGAGATGGTATCAATGATGCACCCGCCTTGGCGATTGCGGATATCGGTATTGCCATGGGGACTGCAACCGATGTGTCGTTAGAAACGGCGGATATCGTCCTAATGAATAATAAGTTGGGGAATGTCCTCGATATCATGAAATTAGCGAAACGTATGCGACGTATTACGTTACAAAACGTTGTTTTCAGTATTAGTGTCATTGCCTTACTGATGATCAGTAATGTCTTTGGGGTGGTTGAACTACCTGCGGGCGTTGTTGCTCATGAGGGTTCCACTGTTTTGGTCATCATCAACAGTTTACGACTTCTTGTAAAGTGATAGAATAAGGTATGAAAAAACTATCGATTGGGGCAGACCATACTGCTGTCGATTTAAAATCTGACGTGATGAAGCATCTAGCATCCCGAGGTATTGAGGTCGTGGATGAAGGGGCATACAATACTGAAAAATCGGATTATCCATCCTTTGCCAGTAAAGTGGCGAAACGTATTCAGTCTGGAGATGTCGACCAAGGCATTTTAATTTGTGGAACGGGTCTTGGTATGAGTATTGCGGCTAATAAATATAAAGGCATCCGTGCTGCGGCTGTAAGTGACTTGTATAGTGCCGAAATGAGTAAAACCCATAACAATGCGAACATCTTATGCTTTGGGGCTCGAGTTGTAAGTGCTGAGCTTGCTGCACAGCTTGTGGATGCATGGTTGGATGCAAGATATGAAGGCGAACGTCATCAAAAACGACTTGACATGATTGCTGACTTTGAAAACGAAGAACGTCTGTGACGTTCTTTTATTCAACATAAGGAGATTAGGATGCAAGAAAAAATATTGCAATTACTCCAGCAACAATATCCGACAGTTGCATCGGCAAGTACAGAACTCATCAACCTATCTGCCATTTTAGAAATACCGAAAGGGACGGAGTATTTTATTTCGGATATTCACGGGGAGTATGATGCGTTTAATCATTACTTAAAAAATGCCTCTGGGATTATCTTAGAAAAAATCAAAGTTGTCTTTCCTAATTACAACCAAAAAGAACAGAGCCGCTTGGCGTTCTTTGTGTATTATCCAACCGACATGCTAAACAAATACGATAATGCACTTGATGAAGAAGCGCTTGGTAAGCTTCAACGTCAAATGCTCTTTGATATGGTCACCTTAGCCAAACTCTTTGCAAGCAAATATACAAAAAGTAAAGTTCGAAAATACATGCCGGATGCCTTTATGTATGTGATGCAAGAGTTGCTCTATGAATCGCAGATGATCGAAGACAAGGATCAATATTATCAAGCTATACTGAATGCTGTTTTTACGACGCAGCAACAAAACAACTTGATAATGGAAATGAGCCGGTTAATTCGTAATTTGGCGATTGATCACTTGCATGTGGTTGGTGATATTTTTGACCGCGGACCCTTTCCTCATTTGGTCATGGAAAAATTACTGCGACTAAAAAATGTTGATGTCCAGTGGGGCAATCACGACATTATTTGGATGGGAGCGGCGAGTGGTTGTCCAGTCAGTATCGCCAATGTCATACGCATTGCTGCGCGATATAACAACTTGGACTGTTTGGAAGATGGATACGGAATCAATTTACGTCCCTTAGCCATGTTTGCAGTCGCTACGTATCAAGACGATCCATGCGACTCATTTATGCCTTCTGGAAACGAAGAAGAAAAGGTATATTCGCAGCGAGATCTCGTTGCGAAAATTCATAAAGCCATTAGTATTATCCAGTTCAAAGTCGAAGCGGCCGTCATTCAGCGCCGCCCTGAGTTTGAACTTGAGCATCGACTCCTGTTAGATAAGATCAATTCTTCAAATGCAACGATCACGATAAATGGCAAATCCTACAAACTAAAAGACACTTCATTTGCGAGTGTGGACCCCGCTAATCCATTTGCCTTAAGTGAAGAAGAAGCTCGAGTCATCGCACATCTTGAACAAAACTTTTTAAGCAATGAACTGTTGCAGCAGCATATACGATGGATGTTTGATAAAGGAAGTATGGTGCTTCCATTTAATCAGTCATTACTCTTTCATGCGGCAGTGCCACTAACTGAAGAGGGAGATTTCTTATCTCATACATTTGAACGCAAGTCCTACGCTGGGGCGTCTTTATTTCGATTTTTGGAACAAAAGATTCGCATTGCATACCAAAACCGTCATAAAAAGGATGTTCCGGAACGAGACTATTTTGTCTTCTTATGGCAAGGCAAGGCATCGCCGTTATTCGCCAAACATCAAATGACGACGTTTGAACGATATTTTATTGCTGATAAATCAACGCACCTTGAGATCATGAATCCTTATTTTCGATTGCGCGAAGAGCCCGAGACGGTGGCGAAGATTCTTGCAGAATTTGGCATGGGTTCAACATGCAAGATCATTAACGGCCACGTACCATTGGATGTGACACAAGGAGAACCCGCGGTGGTTTCTAATGATCAAGTCATTTTGATTGATGGAGGAATGAGTAAACAATTTGCCTCACGAACTTCGATTGGGGGTTATACGTTAATTGCCGATTCCTATGCTTACTTCTTAGTCTCTCATGAACGCTTTTCATCGCACATGAGCCTGATTGATTCTGAAGAAGATATTATTTCAGTGACACGCTACCAAGAATTATCGAACCGAAGACAGTACGTCTATGACACTGATATTGGACGAAAACTACAACAAACCATCCTAGATTTACAAGCGTTAATTCAGGCGTACCGTGATGGAATTATCAAAGAAAAATAATATGAATGTCATTGTAGAAGGAGCAAAATCATGGCTAGATATGTCTTGGCGTTAGACCAAGGAACAACGTCTTCGCGTGCGATACTTTTTGATAAAGCAGGAAGTATTGTTAAAGTGACGCACCAAGAATTTGAACAAATTTTTCCAAAGCCAGGTTGGGTAGAGCATAACGCAACTGAAATTTGGGAATCCATTCAACATGTCATGTCTAAAGTGATTAGAGATGCCAATATTACTCCGACGGATATTGCGGCCATTGGGATCACAAATCAACGAGAAACAACCGTTATTTGGGACAAAGCAACCGGTGTCCCAATTTATAATGCGATTGTTTGGCAAAGCCGACAAACGGTTCCAATTTGCGATGCAATCAAAGCCAAAGGAAAAGAAAAGTTATTTCGAGAGCGTACTGGATTGGTCGTAGATGCTTATTTTTCTGGAACCAAAGTAAAGTGGATCCTAGATCATGTCGCAGGATCTAGAGAGCGAG
>CBFHOU010000031.1:0-6641 GCA_965657695.1 Bacillota bacterium
CCATGTATACGGTAATTCTTCCTTCGGCAGGAAAAGGAAAACGCAGCAAACTCGACATCAATAAAATGCTGTATAAAGTCGAAGGACTTCATGTTATTGAATATACCCTTGAACCCTTTTTATACGATCCCGATTTCACAGAAATTATCGTGGTTGTGCATGAAGAAGAAAAAGAACTATTTAGGCAATTCACATCCAATAAAATCAAATTAGTTACAGGTGGAGCAACTCGTCAAGATTCGGTTCACCGAGGATTACTAGCTGCAACCAATGACATTGTGTTTATTCATGATGGTGCACGGCCTTTGGTTAGTCCAAAGATTATTCAAGAGTGTAAGAGTGTGATGAATAAAGCGCATGCCTGTGTTGTCGCAATTCCTGCGGTGGATACCATTAAACAGTATAGCCATGGGAAATGGACTACGATTGATCGTAGTGATAAGTACTTAATGCAGACCCCGCAATGTGCACGGACTAAAGATTTACTTCAAGCGTTTGCCCAAGCAAGTAAAGATGGATTTCATGGGACCGATGATATGGAAGTCTTATCGCGTTATACCAGTATTTCCATCGAATATGTTCAGGGATCGAACCAAAATTTTAAATTAACGGTGCCGGAAGATTTTGAGTTATTTAAGCGTTATGTGAAGGAGATTAAATGAGAATTGGACATTCGATGGATATTCATCCATTTGACCATAGTCGAAGTTTAGTGTTAGGTGGTATTTCGATTGATCACGTAGGACTCAAAGGACACTCTGATGCCGATGTCCTCCTTCATGTTGTTGCTGAAAGCATTTTAGGGGCACTAGCTCTTGGCGACTTGGGCACTCACTTTCCGGATACGGATTCAGCGTTCAAGAATAAACCCAGTGATTTTTTTGTGGAAGAAGCCGTGCGTCTAGCGTTCAGTCACGGTTACGTTGTTAGCAACATGGATTGTATGGTCTTAACGGAAACGCCGAAATTACAACCCCATAAAACAAAGATTCAAGAAAACATTGCTCGACTCCTTCAAGTTGAACCTAGTCAGGTGTCGATCAAAGCCACCACTGCTGAAGGAATGAGTTTTATCGGTCGTGGAGAAGGGATGTTAGCTACCGCAACGGTGCTACTACTAAAACAATGAAATTTGCAGGAGCATTTCGTCGTGTTGCTAGTTATTTAATTGACGACTTATTTTTGAGTATTCCAGAGTTAATTGTGACAAGTATTTCATTTACGTCGATTATGATTCGCTTACCCATGATAGTGGAGGATCTTGAAGAAACCTCAAGTATTGTTGAGTTGTATCAATTACTTTTTGAGGGTTACATCCGTTACTTACTTCCTACACTCGCATTATCATTGGTCCTCGGTGTCTTGTACTACATTGTGTTGCCGTATTACTATGATGGCAAAACAATAGGGCGACAGATTGTGGGGATCAAAGTGATCTCCGCCAACAATGAAAAACTAGGATTCTTACAAATTGCAATTCGGGAGTTTAGTAAGTCCATCTTTTGGTTATTAACATTTGGTTTAGGAATTTTGGTTGATTGGTATTTGGTGGTCGCAACCCCGAGAAAACAGAGTGTTTGTGATAGAATTGCAAATACCCTCGTTATTGAATTAGAAGGGGAATCTGTGAAAGAAGCCGACAAAGCGTATTAATGGCGAAACGAAAAAAATCAATTCGATTCTTTGACTTTGTGGAAGAACCGGACATTCAACATGAAATCGATGGGGTCAAGATGTACATCTTCTTTGTCGATAAGTATGAATTTAGAGATGCCGCACTTAATCGTCAACTTTTTCATATGGAAGCGCAAGAAGGGTCGATTTCGTTATTACTAGAAGAAGAGATTTACCGAAAAATCCCCGGATATTATTCTGCAGAATCACTCCTCCAAGTTCATAAATATTTTATGCGTTTGCATGAGCGTAGTGTCTGGCCCGCTTATGTTCTCGGTTTTGTTGTAACAGTTGCCTTTGGATTACTATCCTGGTTATTAAATATCGATATTTTTAACGCAGGACTTATTGGTGGAGCCATTGGAACTACGGTAATGGTTGGAACGCTTCTTTACTTAATGCGCCGTCAACAAAACATGGCTCGTGAAGAGATGCGTTTTCAACTCGAGCAAGTTCATGGGGAAACTCAACTCAAGACTTATTTAGAACTTCAAGACGCCTACATGTTGGAGCGTCAAGCGAAATTAGATTCTCAAGCAGAGTAATTCAATTGCTTATTTATAAGCGGATTACTATAATGAAAGTGACCGAACTATGATAACTGTTCAAGAACGACAATTTGAGTTGTTGAAAGATCATCGTGAATGCTTCAATGAAGAAGAATTTGCGAGTAAATATATTGATGAACTCTTTGATAAGTATGATTACATCACAGGCGACTATTCCGGTGGTTTACTGCGATTAAAAGGTTTTTATCATAACGATAAAGAAAAGAACTATAAGTTTATTCCCGATTACATCATGGATAGTTGCGCCTATGGTTGCGCCTTCTATGTACTAAAACGGGTTAAAGGAGAATCAACACATGAGTGAGATTGAAACTCAAGCTCGCGAACTGATCACAAAAATCCGTCCGTTTATCCAACGAGATGGTGGCGATATGCGTTTTGTTGAAGTGAAGGATAATATTCTTTACATCGAGTTATTAGGCGCATGTATTGGCTGTGCGGCGAGTACTATTACCCTAAAACAGGGAATTGAAACGATTGTTTTAGAAGAAATTCCTGGGATCTTAGCTGTCGAAGCAATCTAATGGCCTGGGTTAATTTAGAGCATCAACAAAAAGCTATCGAACTACTCGCGTCACGAGGCGTGTCACTGACTGACATTGCGGAAGTGACGTTTTTTATCCAAAAAGAGTATTTTCCTGGTCTCACAGTGGAACACTGTGAAGAGAACGTAAAAAAAGTCTTGGAAAAGACTGAAGTTCAAAACGCCTTATTCACAGGCATTGCGATCGATGAATTAGCGGAGCAAGGAAAACTACCGGAACCATTATCAACCATCGTTAATGCAGACCAAGGGTTATATGGCGTTGATGAAATACTAGCCCTAGGGATTGTTAACATCTATGGATCCATTGGATTAACGAACTTTGGGTTTGTTGATAAAGCTAAGGTTGGTGTCATCAAGAAAATAGATGAAATCGGCAAAACAAGCGAACGATGTATGACATTTACGGATGACATTGTCGGAGCGATTGCAGCCGCAGCTGCAAGTCGAATTGCACACAATAATACCAAGCGCTCTTGAGGAGCGTTTTTTTGTTGTATAATAAAGTGTCGATTGAGCAAAACGTATAAACCTATGAACATTGAAGATATCGTACGGGCAACCGTCACTGGGATTGTCGAGTATGGGGTATTCGTCAAAGTAGGCGATGTCGATGGACTCATTCATATTTCAGAAATCTCGGAAAAATATGTGAAAGACGTTAGTGATTTTTTTCGTGTAGGAGATATGATTGACGCTAAAATCATCGATATTGACCCAGATACCAACCGCTTGAAACTCAGTTACAAACAAATAAAACGAAAATCAATCAATCGCTTTTACTCGATTGGTTTTACCTCGCTTGAAGAAAAACTACCTGAATGGATTGAATTTAAGCTAAAGGAGCTGAAACGCCGTGGATAAAACAATTTCATTACGCATTGAAGGGGTTACCCCTAATTTCTCTTCTTACCAAGAACAAGTCACCAAGATTCATCAACAAATCTTGGATAAGAGTGGTAAAGGTGGAGAGTACTTGGGATGGGTGGACTACCCAGAACAACTCGATGAAACACTACTTCGACAAATTGAAACAACTGCTAACCGCTTAAAACAATCATGCGATATTATCGTGAGCATTGGGATTGGCGGATCATACCTCGGTATTATTATGGGCGAACAGTTCGTCTCAGAAGCCTTTAGTGTGTCCAATCTTCGTTATGCAGGGCAAAATATTTCTAGCGATTATACGGCCGCTCTGTTGAAAGAATTGGAAGGCAAACGATTTGGATTGATTGTGATCTCAAAATCAGGAACCACAACCGAACCTGCGATTGCGTTTCGAGTCTTACTAAATAAATTAAAAGCGCAAGACCCAGCCTACAAATCTAAAGTTGTCGCGATTACGGATGAGAAAAAAGGGGCGTTAAAATCCTTTGCGGACGCCGAAGGGTTTGAGACGTATGTTATTCCCGATGATGTCGGCGGACGCTATTCTGTACTAACACCAGTAGGGTTATTGCCATTAGCAGTGCGTGGTGTTGATATTCGAGCGATGTTGCACGGAGCCAAACAAGCTCGTGCCGATCAAAGTATTGCGGATTTAAGTGACAATGTTGCTTATCGTTATGCGGTAACGCGATATGATTTGTATGCGAACCATGGTAAAAAAGTTGAACTTCTCGTTGCGTTTGAACCATCACTCACCATGTTTGGTGAATGGTGGAAACAACTTTTCGGGGAATCAGAAGGCAAAGACAACAAAGGGTTGTTTCCTGCGAGTGTGACCTATACAACAGACCTTCATTCGATGGGTCAGTATGTCCAAGAAGGGGAACGACATCTCTTGGAAACCGTTCTGTTTGTCGGTGAATCTCGTCAAGAAGTACTCGTTCCACAAACCGATTCCGACCTGGACCAGCTTGGCTATTTGGAAGGCAAATCCTTACAGTACATTAATGAGCAAGCGATGAAGGGAACAATGCAAGCCCATTTGGATGGAAATGTTCCTCAACTATTGTTTACCTTAATAGACCGCAGTGCCTATACTCTAGGGTATTTGGTGTTTACGATGGAATTAGCGTGCGCCATGAGTGGATATTTACTCGGAGTCAATCCATTTGATCAACCCGGTGTCGAGCATTATAAACGCAATATGTTTGCACTTCTTGGAAAGCCGAAGTAAATGAAAAAACTGCTTCTGGGAGTGGTGTTATTTCTCAGTGCGTGCAGTATCCAAGTCGATGAATACGACGGTTTTCAAGGCGAAGTGGCCTTGGTTCAAGTGACGAAAGCAGAATTTGATCAATTGTTAATGGAGAGTGCTTTAATTGTCCTTGCAGACCCCACAAGTGAGTGGAGTCAACAAGCGGTTCCAGTGTTTAATGAAGCTGTGAAACAAGGTGGGGTTCAAGCATATTACTACAATGCATCGGGGGAACGGGGTAATGAAGAATTACTTCGCCGAATTCAAGGTGCCCTCTTTACGAGTGAAGTGTCGAAGCTTTTATATGATGAGTTGTACTTGCCGGTTGTTATTCAAATACAAAATGGTCAAATCCGCCAGGTCCATGTTGGAACGGTCTCGTCTCATGTCATTCAAGATGGTGAAATTCCCTCGTTAACCGCCGCACAGAAGCTTGAACTACAGTCAATATATGAAGAGTTAATCCAACAAACATCCTAGGATGTTTGTTTTTTTACGGTGTATAATGATAGCCATGGAAAAAGTGTTTATTACAACGTCAGAACAAGAAACCATTGCCTTGGCCGCTCGCTTTGCGAAGGGGCTATTTACAGGTGCGATTTTGACGCTGCATGGTGAACTTGGAGCAGGGAAAACAACCTTTACCAAAGGCATTGCGAAAGGTCTTGGCATCGGCCAAGACGTCACGTCTCCAACGTTTACCATTATGAAACAATATCCAGGCGCCCCTGGACTTACCCATATTGATGCATACCGGTTAGAAGGGATTGGCTTTGATTATGATTTAGAAGAGTCAATTTATTCTGACAATATCAGTGTGATCGAGTGGAGTGAACATATTAAAAATTCTGTTGAAGGGGACTGTGCCATTTACTTAGCGAAAAATGATACGACATGTACCCTTCGTTTTGTGTATGATGAACGCTACATGAACGCGGTGGAAATGTTATGAAGCTATTTATTGAATGTTCCACTCCAGTCGCAATTGCGGCCCTTGTCTCAGATGACACAACAATCATTCATCAACAAGAAAACCAAAACCTACATTCAAAATATATGCTTTCAATGATTGATTCAGTCTTAAAAGAAGCAAAAATCACACCAAAGGATCTGACATTCATTGTTGTAGGGGAAGGACCGGGTTCGTATACGGGAGCTCGTATTGCAGTGACGATTGCGAAGATGTTTGCCTTGCAATTAGACATCCCGTTGTTCACTTTTGATAGTCTTAGTCTTTTTGCGACGAATGAGCTTGCATGTGCAGTAGAGGTAAAACTCAAACGAAGAACCGTGTTAGGTGGCGTCTATGACTTGTCCCAAGGACAAATCATTCATCCACCCAAATATTATGATCAAGACGAGTGGGATAAATTGTCAGCAGGTTACCCATTGATCTCTCCGCAAAAAAGAGACTTTAATCTGAATGAATTAATACTACAAGAAGTTAAAGATAAAAGTTCATTATCACCAAACTATGCACGAGAGTGGCAACCTACATGATTCGCCCTCTCGCAGTCGAAGATATTTCAGCCATCATAGCTCACGAACAACAAGTGTTTGGGTATAGTTTGGGTCAAACCCATTATGAGCAAGGGTTTCAACTTTCAGCTAGCTTTGGTTATGTGATGGAAGAAGAAACGATCCAAGCAGCGCTATTGTGTTGGCAAAATGAATCACATGCTCAAATTGATAATTTGTATGTGTTACC
>CBFHOU010000032.1:0-6263 GCA_965657695.1 Bacillota bacterium
GACGTCAACCACAAGAGATGTATCCATCGCAGGAAGCGATGTAAAACTGTTTTATGTCCACGAAGGACAAATCAAGGAGGCATCATGAGCACAGCAGCCAAAGGAAAATATGGCGCAGAGAATATTAAGATTCTCGAAGGATTAGAAGCCGTTCGTAAACGTCCCGGGATGTATATTGGATCCACAGGACCCCGTGGGTTGCACCATCTTGTTTGGGAAATTGTTGATAACTCCATCGATGAAGCGATGGCAGGTCATGCAACAACAATTCTTGTTGAACTCGAACCAGGTGATATTGTTCGTGTTGAAGATGATGGGCGAGGAATTCCTACTGGGATTCACCCTAAATCAGGGAAAGCTGCGGTCGAAACCATCTTAACAACCTTGCATGCGGGAGGAAAATTTGATTCCGACAGCTATAAGGTATCAGGTGGACTACACGGAGTTGGTGCAAGTGTTTGTAATGCACTCAGCGACTGGTTAGAAGTGACTGTGTACCAAAATGGCAATATTTATCAACAAGAATATAAGCAAGGGGCTCCGTTATATGACCTCAAAATTGTTGGGGAAAGTAAAAAAACCGGAACAACCCTGCGTTTTCATGCAGACAAAGAAATTTTTACAGAAACCATTGTGTATGATTACGAGACCATTCGCGCTCGATTACAACAAATCGCATATTTAAATCGCGGAATTAGTATTACGATTCGCGATGTACGTGGGAAAGAACCTATTGAAAACACCTATAAATATGATGGTGGAATTA
Source organism: Bacillota bacterium (assembly GCA_965657695.1). Lineage (GTDB taxonomy): Bacteria > Bacillota_I > Bacilli_A > MAG-NZ > MAG-NZ > M30B81. The sequence goes on from CBFHOU010000032.1 coordinate 767, forward strand.
GTGAATATGTTGGATTCTTAAACAGCGGGAAAGAATTAATTCATAAGGAAATTATAAGCTTTGAAGCTGAGATGGAAGGGATTATTGCGGAAGTTGCAATGCAATATAACACGGGATATAACACGTCCTTATATTCGTTTGCAAATAATATTAATACGCATGAGGGCGGAACCCATGAAGAAGGATATCGTTCTACCCTGACAAGACTTTTAAACAACTATGGTCGTGATAAAAATATCTTTAAAAAAGATGAAGCATTGACGGGAGAAGATACTCGAGAAGGCTTAACCGCCATCATTAGTGTGAAACACCCCGATCCCCAATTCGAAGGACAGACTAAAACCAAACTTGGAAATTCAGAAGTTCGACGAATTGTTGCTCAAATTACATCGGATGGGTTGGAGCGTTTCATGAATGAAAACCCGTCCAGTGCGAAAACCATTATAGAGAAAGCATTGCACGCATCAAGAGCTCGCTTGGCAGCGAAAAAAGCACGTGAAGCAACACGCCGCAAAAATCCATTAGATTCACTTGGATTTGCGAGTAAACTAGCGGATTGCAGAACCAAAGATCCTGCCGCAAGTGAAATTTATATTGTCGAGGGTAATAGCGCCGGCGGTTCAGCAAAACAAGGACGAGATTCAGAGTTCCAGGCGATTCTACCCCTTCGTGGGAAAGTATTAAATGTTGAAAAAACGAGGCTGGATAAAATTCTTGCCAATAAAGAAATCATCTCAATGATTCAAGCATTTGGGACAGGAATCGGCGATGAATTCGAAATTGGGAAAGCTCGATATCACAAAGTCATTATCATGACCGATGCTGACGTTGATGGAGCCCATATTCGAACCCTATTATTAACCTTCTTCTATCGTTACATGAAGGAGTTGGTGGACTCAGGGTATATCTATATTGCTCAACCACCACTATATAAAGTTCAATTTGGGAAAAAGATTCTATACGCTTATAGCGACCAAGAGTTACAGGACTATATTGCCACGAATGATTCAAAACCGACGATTCAACGATACAAAGGACTTGGTGAAATGAATGCCGAACAGCTTTGGGAAACCACCATGGACCCTGAAGCAAGAACGTTATTACGCGTTACATTGGAAGATGCAATTGAGGCCGATAAGGTATTCAGTATGTTAATGGGGGATGAAGTCGATCCACGCCGTGATTTTATCGAAACCAACGCGAAATACGCTACGAATGTTGATGTGTAGGAGAAATTATGAGCCAATACGATAAAGTAGACGATATTAATATATCGTCAGAGATGCGAGAATCGTTTCTCAACTATGCCATGAGTGTTATTGTGTCACGCGCCCTTCCCGATGTTAGAGATGGATTAAAACCCGTTCAACGTCGAATCTTGTATGGGATGAGTGAACTAAATATGGCACCGAGTGGTGCGTATAAAAAGTCGGCGCGTTTGGTTGGTGACGTCATGGGGAAATATCACCCCCACGGAGATACCTCGATTTATGAGGCGATGGTCCGTATGGCCCAAGAATTTAGCTTTCGTTATACCTTGGTGAACGGTCATGGGAACTTTGGTTCCGTTGACGGTGATGAAGCCGCTGCGATGCGTTATACCGAAGCGCGGATGGAAAAAATTACAGCAGAAATGCTTCGTGACATCAATAAAGATACGATTGATTTTAAGGATAACTACGATGGTTCGGAAAAAGAACCCGTCGTTCTTCCCTCGCGCATTCCAAATCTTTTAGTCAATGGAGCAACCGGAATTGCGGTTGGTATGGCAACAAACATTCCCCCTCATAACTTAAGTGAAGTGGTGGATGGAATTATTCACTTAATCAATAATCCGGATGCACAGATTGAAGACTTAATGGAGTTTATCCAAGGTCCTGATTTTCCGACCGGAGGAGAACTTCTGGGATTGGGCGGACTTCATGATGCATATACTACTGGTCGTGGATCGGTTATGATGCGTTCGAAGACGGAATTTCAACACCATGCAAATGGTAAAACGTCCATAATTGTTACGGAAATTCCTTATCAGGTCAACAAATCTAGGTTGATTGAGAAGATTGCTGAACTTGCAAAAGAAAAAAGAATTGATGGGATTACGGATCTTCGCGATGAATCCAACCGTAAAGGGATTCGTATTGTGATTGAACTTCGTAAAGATGTAAACGAAGAGGTCATTCTTAATAACCTTTATAAATATACGCCTCTTCAAACTAGCTTTGGTTTTAATATGATTGCGCTTGTTAATGGTCAACCTCAAAAGTTGAACTTGAAGGATGCCCTTCGCCATTACATTACGCATCAAATTGAAGTTATTGTTCGCCGTGCGAAGTTTGAATTGGATAAAGCGCAATCGCGACTTCATATAGTTGAAGGGTTGCTTGTTGCGATGAATCACATTGATGAAATCATCAAATTAATTAAATCAGCCAAGGATGAAGAACAAGCCCTTCATCAGTTGATGGAGCGTTATGAGTTTAGTGATATCCAGGCAAAAGCGATCTTGGATATGAGACTTCGCCGTTTAACATCGTTGGAACTCGATAAATTAACATCAGAACAGCAAGAACTATCCTCAACGATTGGCCAACTTGAATCATTACTTGCATCTCCCGAAGAACAAGATAAGGTTCTCATCTCTGAAATTACAGATTTAAAAGGTAAGTTTGGAGACAAACGTCGAACGATGATTAACACCACAGATATTCTTGATATCGAAGACGAAGCTCTTATTCCAGTGGAAGATGTCATCGTTACAATCACAAATAAAGGGTATATCAAACGTCTAACTGTGGATACGTATCGCGCACAACACCGAGGAGGGCGTGGGTTAACGGGACAAAAAACATATGAGGATGATTTCGTCGAACATGTAATGTACACCTCGACGCATGACACGATGTTGTTTTTTACCAATGTTGGGAAGGTATACCGAATGAAGGCATATCAAATCCCTACAGGGGGCCGAACATCCAAAGGATTGCCTATTGTTAACGTGTTAGAGTTTGGTGAAAACGAAACGTTGGCAACCGTTCTTCGAGTCAAAGAATTTACACAAGGAAATTTCTTATTCTTTGCCACCAAGAAAGGCCTTGTGAAGCGAACTGACATTACGCTTTATGCAAACATACGTTCCAACGGTTTAATTGCTATTCAATTACGCGAAGGCGATGAATTGTTGCGTGTTCGAGAAACTGATGGAAACCAAGATATTCTATTAGGTGCTAGCAACGGGAAAGCCATTCGCTTCCATGAAACAGGAGCTCGTGCAATGGGACGTTCTACGTCAGGGGTTCGTGGAATGAGCCTAGGAGAAAAGGATGAACTTATTGGGTTGACGATTATTAATGAAGAACGTAGTTTGATCCTTGCAGTTACCGAATATGGGTATGGTAAAAAAACCATAGACGAAGCATACCGTCGACAAACACGTGGTGGAAAAGGAGTGAAAACACTCCAAGTCACCGATAAGAATGGACCGCTTGTTGCACTTCGAAGTGTTAACAACGAGTTAGACTTATTGGTTGTTACTGACAAAGGGATGGTCATTCGTATGGCCGTTGATCAAATTTCAGAAACCGGACGAGCCACGCAAGGTGTCCGACTTATCCGTCTCCAAGATGGACATAAAGTATCGAGTATTGCCTTGTTACCTAAATCAGAAATGGATGAAGAGGGTGCCGAGGATCTAGAGGTTGAAGTTGCATAAAAAAGGCCGCTTAGCGGCCTTTTTTATACAGTTGGATGGGAAGTACAATTGGAACAAGTACCTTTAAACGTTACTTCATCTTCTTCGATGGTAAATCCGTGAAGTGTTGGAAAGATGATTTCTGGTTTAGGAATATCAAAGACACTTCCACATACATTACATTTAAAATGAGCGTGCTCCTCTTCAACCATTTCATAGCGAGTGACGGTCTTCTCTAACAGTAAGCTTTTTACAATGTTTTTTTCTTCAAATAAGTTCAATACATTATAAACAGTCGTCTTGGATAAGGTGGGCAATTCGTCAATTAACGAACTAAAAATATCATCCACCGTAGGGTGGTGCTTGCTATCTTGAATGTATTCTAAAATCTTAACTCGCGTAAACGAGGGACTGATTTCGTGTTGTAAAAGTTGTTCACGACTATTTTTTTGCATTAAAATCACCATTCATATTATATTCAATCTTGATGGTTTCGGGTAGAATTTGCTTTATGTTTGAAGAGTTGAGCGGATAAACCATAGTTCTTTTTCAAGTTCTGTGATTTCTTCCTCGACGAGACCAACAGTTACAAAGTCATTTTCTTCATTAGCGGCATCATGTACACGACGGTACTCATCGCGTAGATACATTAAATCTTCGTTAATAACGTGCAGTGCCTCCATATCCGTAATCGTCGTGCTTGATCGTTCTTGAATCGCGGCATTTGCTAAATAATCTTTTAATGTAGCCGATGGGAACTCCCCTAACATTTTTAGACGCTCCGCTAACGCATCATAATCACTGTTTATACCGTCGTAAAGTCGTTCTGTATATTCGTGGATTGCCACAAAGCGGGGTCCGACAACATTCCAGTGAATATTGTGTAATTTAATGTTAAGTACTGCTAAGTCTGCAAGTAGTTGTTGCATGAGTTGTATTTTCATAACTATCTCCTAAATTGTAATCATTACAATATTATAATAAGTTAAATTAATGATGAGGTCAAGCCTCTTGATTGAAAGCCTTAGTGTGTAAACGTATAATAGCGTAAGGCCATTTAATGAAACCAATTATATCTGAGCGTTTTCTACACAAAGTTAAGAAGCGTCAATCTCGAGGATCGGCAATCATGTTTGCTTTTTTTGTGACGGTTTCGCTGATGTGGATTGAATTGTTATTTCGTTATTTTACGTCACAAAATATATGGACATCCGATATTATCCATATTTTATTTTTAAATGCGAGTATTGCATTTATTTTTACATCATTCTTAACCATCATTCCTAGTGCTTATCACCGTTTAACAACGTTTTTATTTATTTTAATTTTTGCAATCGGTGGTCCGGTATATACCACGTTAACAGCTTCCCATATTCAATATGGTCGACTTGATTTTTTATTAACCCCCGATTTGTTTAATCTATATGAGCTTCGCTATGAACAATATATACTGCCGGAGTATTGGTTATTTGGACTTTCATTAATATGGTTGCTTATCCCATTTAGAATTAAGCGACAAAAGAAACAAAGTGTAACCCTTCTTTTAACTACAAGTTTGGTCGTCTTGTTTGGGTTTTCTTACTGGACGAATCCGATGTATGCAAACGTAACGGAACAAACGACCAATTGGGAGTTGTTGATATATCAAGATAACCCTGGGATTACACGAAGCCGGATGGGAATTAATCAAGGAACGTTACAAACAGTGATTAATCGTCCGTTATTTATTCGCCCTGCAGAACAAGATATTTTAGGTGAAATATCAACCTATCTAGAAGAAAATGACAGTTTACAGCGCACGAACACCTC
>CBFHOU010000033.1:0-6150 GCA_965657695.1 Bacillota bacterium
AACTAGATCACCTGGCTCTACCATTTGGCATAGGACTTGCCCCATGCCTCCGGCAGCCCCGTGAATTAAAATCTTCATTTAATCACTCCAAAACGTTGACTAATACTACGTAGTTTATTCGCCGATTCAGGCTGAAGTCCAACCAGTGGCAAGCGAACGCTTCCCACCTCAAATCCCATCCAACGAAGTAATGTTTTTGCCGGAACAGGATTACTTTCGACAAACATGCTTTCATGAAATTCAAGTAAATCTGAACCCATTTGACGAGCTTTATCGGCATGGCCGCTTAAGTAATAGTTAATTTGATCTGCAACACTCTTAGGATCGACATTGGCTGTCACACTAATCACACCAAGTCCTCCCATCTCAAGAATCTCTTGGGTCTGATCATCATTTCCAGAATAAATAATAAATGATGAATCCACTAAGCCAAATAATTTTTTAATTTGGACTAAATCATGAGATGCTTCTTTAATCGCTTGGATGTTAGAAATCGCTGCTAAACGAGCCACTGTTTCGGGAAGTAAGTTAATGGAAGTACGTCCAGGGACATTATATAAAATAATCGGGATGGATACGGCTTCAGCAATGGCCTTATAGTGAGCAAATAAACCTTCTTGGGTTGGTTTATTGTAATAAGGGGTCACTAAAAGCAGACCATCCACCCCAAGTTTTTCTGCTTCTTGACTTAACTCAATGGATTCCTTGGTATTGTTCGACCCTGTCCCTGCAATAATTTGGATACGTCCTTTGGCATACTCCACGGAAAAACGAAACAGCTCGAGTTTCTCTGCTTTCGATAACGTTGCGGATTCTCCGGTCGTACCACTGACAATGATTGCAGCAGTTCCATTGTTGATATGAAAATCAATCAAGGAACCAAACACATCATAATTAACCTGATCATCACTCGTGAATGGAGTAATGATTGCAACTCCTGAACCTTTAAATAGTGCCATGATTTCCTCCTAGGATTGATTCTACAATTTGAACGGCATTGGTTGCCGCTCCTTTACGGATGTTGTCAGAGACCACCCATAGATGAAGCCCGTTTTCAACGGCTTTGTCCAAGCGAACACGGCCGACATGAACCTTATCATTCCCATCCGCATCAAGGGCGGTTGGAAAGGTAGGATGAGGATAAAATGTAACACCTGGTGATGCTTGTAACAATAACTCCACATCACTCAGTATAAATGGTTTTTTTGTTTGTAGTTGAATCGCCACAGCGTGACCATTTTCAACTCCAACTCGTACACATGTAGATGAAATTTGAATCGATGCATCATGGAAGATTTTCTTTGTTTCATCAATCATTTTTTGTTCTTCTTTGGTTGAGTAATCATCCAAGAAAACATCAATTTGAGGATAAACAACTTTATCAATCGGAACGTTAAAATGCGTGGGCTCTTGACCTTGTTTGGTCGCGTGATAATCGTTTACCGCCTTTTGGCCAGCTCCCGATACCGCTTGATACGTCGTATAACTGAGACGCGTAATCCCGTATTTTTGATGGATGGCAGACAGTGCCATCACCGATTGAATCGTGGAACAATTTGGATTCGCAATAATACTTGGTGCGTTAGGAATATCGTTAACGTTAATTTCCGGAACGACGAGTGAAATACCTTCTTGCATTCGCCAATAAGAAGAGTTATCAACCACATACGCACCACTTGCGAGAGCACGAGGAGCGTATTCTTTCGACACCGATCCACCCGCACTGAATAACACTACATCAAACTGTTGTTCGAAGCTATTCTCGTTTAGTGTTGTAACAGGAATCAATGTTCCTTGGAATGATAATGATGTTCCCGCAGAACGTTCTGACGCAAATAGCGTTAACGAAGTAACGGGTAGTTTTCGTTCTTCCATCACTTTAATAAGGGTTTGTCCAACAAGGCCGGTGGCCCCAATAATCGCTAACTTCATATGACATCACCTTCGGCAACTTTCACGGCTGGTCCTTGAAGGATAATCGTAGAATCAACTCGTACACTTAATGCGCCACCTGGAACACGAACTTGAACTGGACTTTTGACCTTGCCTAATTGAACAGCCGTCGCAGCACTTGCTGCAACACCAGTACCACAAGACAATGTCCATCCCGATCCGCGTTCATGAGTACGGACAAAGAGTTCGCTGGGTCCTTGAACTTGAACAAAACTAGTATTCACTCCATCGGCAAAGACAGCAGCGTTTGTAATTTGTGGACCAAGCTCTTCTTCATTCACAGATTCAAACACGATGGCATGAAATGTTGTTAAGGTCGACGGGTATACCGTGACTCCTTCGATGGCTAATGCCATCGGTGTAATGTTAGCGGCATGAAATCCAAACGTTATTTCACCTAAATCGATGGAGATATCCTCACCAATTACCGAAACCGGAACAAGTCCTGCTAAGGTTTCTACAATAAATGAATTTTTATCAACCACGTTTTCATCATGTAAATAACGGACAAAACAGCGTAGACCATTGCCACACATTTTTGCCACACTACCATCCGCATTATAGTAATTCATCATGATGGTTGCTTTGGTGGAAGGACTGGCAACTAAAATCCCGTCTGCTCCGATTCCAAAGTGACGATCACATAATTGTTTTATTTTTTCTGAGGTAGGAACGCTGTCTAAGATTAGAAAATCGTTACCGGTACCGTGATATTTACGAAATTTCATAGTTCAAAGTGGGACGCAATGGCATTCGCCACTCGTTCTTTTTCCTTTCGCGGGATGGTAAAACTAATGCTAATTTCACTGGTCGTGACTAAGCGAAACGCGACATCGAGTTCGGCTAAGATTTGAAAGGTTTGCGCCGCAATCCCAGACTGAGTACGCATTCCCGAACCCACTAAAGAGACCTTCACCATATCCTGTTCTAATGACGTTTTAATCTCTGGGTAGGTTTGGTGGAGTTCTGTTAAATATGAAGTCACAACCGATTCGTCCTCGACACTGACAGTAAATGATAGGTTAATTAAATTTTTACTGGAATAGGATTCACTGATCATATCGACATTCACCCCGTCTCTCGCCAAGCGAACAAAAACATCGGCCACAACCTTGTTGTTATTGGGTAGATATTTAATGTTCACGGGTAAGACTTGTTCCGAAATCGATACCCCAGTGACGGGTTTCACTTGAATCATCTCTTCCTCCTGAATCCATGTTCCTGGTTGATTCATTTGACTTGATGCTACATATATTTTGACATGATGACGCTCACCAATATCCAGTGAGTGATACTCCATCACCTTCGCCCCTAAAAACGATAATTCTTTCATTTCTTCATAGGTGATTTGTTCTAATTTCTTGGCGTTTGGATAGATTCGTGGATCAATCGTATACACCCCATCAACATTGGTGTAAATTTCGGCGTCATAACCTAACTCTGCGGCTAATGCAACAGCTGATGTATCTGAGCCTCCACGACCTAAGGTTGTAATATCGCCGGACTCATTCATCCCTTGAAAACCAGCAACAACAACGACTATGTTGTCATCCAAGTAACGTTTGATCTTTTGAATATCGATGGCAACAATTTTATTTTTTGTATGATAACCTTCTGTTTTAATCCCAGCTTGATATCCAGTGAGTGATACAGCTTTAACTCCTAGGTCATTTAGAATCATCGTCATTAATGCCACCGAGGTTTGTTCTCCGGTAGCAAGTAACATATCGAGTTCGCGTTTGGATGGATTATTGGAGGCTTGTTTGGCAAGTTCGACCAATTGATTCGTGGTTTTACCCATCGCACTAATGACCATCACTACAGGTTCTTTTTGATGACGAGCTACCACATGTGACGCCACTTGTTTCATTAGGTCCAGTGTCGCAACACTCGACCCTCCAAATTTCATAACGACAGACATATTACTTCACATCATTTCGTAGTAAATCATCAAGGGTTTCACGTTTTACAACCACTTTTCCCTTGCCATTTTCGACAAAGACAACCGCTGGTTTGGTAAAGCGGTTGTAATTAGAAGCCATCGAATAGTGATACGCACCGGTTGTTGATACCGCAATCAAATCATTGGGTTGAGGACTAGCTAATTTCACTGAGCGAACAATAATATCACCAGATTCACAAGCACGTCCCCCAATGGTATACGTTGTATTTTCTGAGTCTGTTGCTCGGTTTGCTACCACCGCATCATAGGTCGCTTGATACAAAACAGTACGAATATGATCGGCCATAGACCCATCAACAAAACAAAATTGTTTTCCGCTTGGAGTGGTTTTGGTTGAATGAACCGTATAAAGAGTCGTTCCCGCATTGGCGACTATACTGCGTGCCGGTTCAATATAGACTTTGGGAATGGTTACCTGATGTTCTTCACAAAAAAGCGCAATTGTTTTTAACATGTTCGGCAAGACTACAGCTAACTCTACTTCGTGGTCGGCTTCGGTATACGCAACCCCAAATCCACCACCTAAATTTACTTCTTGAATCGAGATTCCTTTATCTGCATAATCGCGAACAATCCCCATCATGCTTTCTACTTGTGCATAGAAGGTATTCGGGTTGACGATTTGCGAACCGATATGAGAATGAATCCCAACAAAAGCAAATCGATGATCTTTTTGAATGGATTGAACGAGTGTCAACGTCGATTCATCATAGGCATAAACACCAAACTTCGAGTCATTCATCGTGGTTTGAATGTATTCGTGCGTTTCACTTTCAATTAATGGGTTCAAACGCACCATCACCCGTTGAACGAATCCTCCTGGATGTTGCGCTTGGAGCATCACAAACTCTTGATGATTATCAATAATAATGGTGCCAACGCGGCTACGGTATGCATAATCCAGTTCCGCAGCCGTCTTGGCATTCCCATGAAAAAACACGTTTTGAAGGGGATATCCTGCTTGTTCAACGGTGTAGAGTTCGCCTTCTGAAACCACTTCAATTAAGTAGTCTTGGTCCTGAATAAACTTCACCATCGCCAAATTCAAGAAGGCTTTAGACGCATACATGACACCGGTTGAGATCGAAGGATGAGAAAACGACTCTTTTATGAGTTTGCTTTGGGCTTTCATGTGAGCAACATCCATCACATAAAGCGGTGTTCCAAACTGTTTCTTTAGTTCAGATACACTTATCCCACCAATATATAGTTCATTTTCTCTAACTTCTTGAGTCCCAAATAATCGCATAATTTCTCCAATAAAAAACTCATGAGCAAAAGGCTCATGAGTTGGTCTCAACCTTTTACCCCACCGTGTATAGCGCACTCCTCCTTGTTGGGTGACAAGAACGAACAGTCTTATGCTTGTTCAACATAAGCCCAGTAACAACGTTACTTCGGCGTCCATCCCTTTCCTCTTGCAAGTACTAATGATGTAACGCAGCCTCTACTACACAGTATTCCCGTATTCAAATGTATGTAAACATTACACTAAACACTTTTTAAAATCAATAAAATAAGCCCAAATTGGGCTTATTTTAAACTCGATTCATAATCAGCTCTAAATTGTGCAATTCCTTTTTCGGTTAATGGGTGGTCGAGTAGTTGAAGTAATACTTTATAAGGAATGGTCGCAATATGTGCCCCAGCTAATGCACAATCAAGTACGTGGCGAGGGTGACGAATGCTAGCAGAAATAATCTCGGAGTCAAATCCGTAGTTATCAATTAATTGAACAATTTCCTCAATTAACTGCATTCCATCATGACTAATGTCGTCTAATCGACCTAAGAATGGGGATACAAAGGATGCCCCTGCTTTCATCGCTAGCAATGCTTGGTTTGCTGTAAAAATAAGTGTGACATTGGTTCGAATTCCTTCGCTTGTTAACTTCTTACAAGCAATTAATCCTTGGTCACTGAGTGGTAATTTCACAACCATGTTCGGATGAATCTTTGCAATTACGCGGCCTTCTTCAATCATCCCTTTGGCATCGAGTGAGTTCACCTCTCCAGAGATCGGTCCATCAACAATGGAGGCAATTTCTCGAATCACTTCACCAAAGTCTCGACCAGAGCGTTTAATCAATGTTGGATTTGTCGTAATCCCATCAATGACACCTAATTCATTGGCTTGGCGAATCTCTTCCACCACGGCCGTATCTAAAAATAGTTTCATGTTTACCTCTTATGCTTTTATCATATCAAAAAACACGGCGTTTGCCGTGTTAGATA
>CBFHOU010000034.1:0-6129 GCA_965657695.1 Bacillota bacterium
CCAACGAGTTTATGATCTAGATAGTAGCCATATAAACTTGCATGACGAATATCATTCATAAAATGAATGGCACGTGGATACGACTCATCCCACTGTGGGATGTTCTTAGCTTTCATGTGTAAAATGCCTTTAAGTGCCAAGACATCAACATCATTGATTTCGGTTGCTTTGACAATATGAATCATAATGAGAAAAAAAAGTGCAGTTTATGCACTTTGAGAGTCTTGGGGATATACCGATACTTGCGTACGGGTTTTTCCTTTACGTTCGAATTTGACGATGCCATCAATGGTGGCAAACAACGTGTCATCGGATCCAATCCCTACATTCGTTCCGGGATGAATGCGAGTACCGCGTTGACGGTAAATAATCGACCCACTTGAGGCATATTGACCATCAGATTTTTTTGCTCCTAAACGCTGGGCGTTGGAATCGCGTCCGTTTTTGGTGGACCCAGTTCCTTTTTTGGAGGCAAATAATTGAATGTTTAATTTAATCATTGTCGTTCTCCTTGATTTGTATCGCTTTCGGATAACTTTCAGCAAGCTCTTTCAGCGTTAATTTCATACTTTGAAGTAATGTTTGAATGGTTTCATTTTGTTGATGGACTTGAAACATTAAGTATCCATCAGATTCTTTAATTGTCACCATATCCTCTGCGACAAACCGACTCATTGCTTGCACCATGCTGATGGCAATGGCACTTGCCGCTGCACAGACAATATCTTGTCCTGTATCAGCGAAGTTGGCATGTCCTTTCATTTCAAAGGACGTGGCAGAGAAGGTGGCGTTAATCATAATGAGATTTTGGTAATTTCGACTTTGGTATATGGTTGACGATGACCGTTTTTCTTACGGTAATGTTTTTTCGGTTTCATCTTGAAAACAATAATCTTCTTTTGACGACCTTGTTTTTCGACTTTTCCTTCAACCTTGACGCCTTCGACATAAGGAGATCCCACATAAGTTTTGTCGTCGCTATATAGCAACACTTTGTCGAATACTACTTTTTTCCCTGCTTCAACATCTAGTTTTTCAATGTAGATTGAATCGCCTACACTGCAACGCACTTGTTTTCCACCGGTTTCGATAATTGCGTACATCTTTGCACCTCTTTCATTTATTTGCTTTAAAACCCGCCATACAGGTGCAGTGTTTGCTTAATACCTGGTCTGTGCGTTTTGTGCAGCATTTAATATTATCACAAGCAATCCCGCGCTTTCAAGCAATTTCACAGGATTCCAATCTCATGCAAACTAAGAAACCCATCTCGTGACACAATCACATGGTCCAACAGCGGGATATTCATCACCTTTGCGGCTTCGTAAAGCTGTTTGGTCATCTCAACATCTGCCGGACTTGGTGTCACATCGCCACTGGGATGATTGTGGGCGACGATCACACTTGCTGCTGAAACCCCAATCGCTGGTTTTAGAATCTCTCGTGGATGAACCACACTGGCGCTTAGTGTTCCCTTGAACAACACCATAGCTTCAATCAGTTGATGCTGCGTATCTAAAAAGACCCCGACAAACTGTTCTTGATCGCTTTCAGCAATCATCGGAAAGACAATACTGTAAACATCTTTTGGCGTGGTAATTTGCGGTCGGACATCATGCTTAATCCTGCGGCCGAGTTCAAAGGCCGCGACTAAACTGGTGGCTTTGGCCATGCCAATGCCCGTCATACGTAAATATTCGTAAATTGTCATTCTTGAAAGCTTATACAGTGTATGTTTGGCCGTTAACCGTTGTGCAACTTCAAGGGCACTATCTTGACTCGAACCCGTTCGCAGTAGTAAGGCGATCAGCTCACTGTCAGTTAGGCTGCTGATGCCCCTGCTCCGTGCTTTTTCACGAGGTCGATCGGTGTGTTTGATTTCTTTAATCCACATAAAAACCTCCTAACGTATTGTTACGAGGTTTTTTTTATTTACTAAAGTATGCATTACGGATTTGCGAGATAAAGTAGAGGCTTCCACAATAAATTGTCGAATGTTGATTCGTAAAGTAGAGGGTAGAATCGTGAAGTATCTCCACATTGTCATGTGTGACCACAGACCGTAAATCCTCTGCCGGCATACTGCCAGGGTAATCAAATGTCGTTAGCGTTAATTTACTGGCGACTGGGGCTAACATTGATAACATCTTCTCATACGGTTTTTTATCCAATACCCCAAAGATAATATGTGGTTTTTCCCCCAAGGTCTCAATGTAATGAACCAAGGTTTGAATCCCTTCTATATTATGTGCCCCATCAATCATGACGTGGTCATTCAGTCGTTCCAATCGACCAGGCCAAAACGCTTTTTTAAGCCCAATTCTGATGTGATCGCTCGTAACGTTGTAGTTTTTGTTTTGAATGAGATAATTCATGGCCTCAATCGCCAAGGCCGCATTGCTGGCTTGGTGTTGACCAAGCATCGAGATGGTAAAGGTCTCACCCTCATAAGTAAACGAGGTCGACGTCTTCCCTAAGATCAAATTTGAAATCGGTGAGATTCGTTTCATATAGGCGCGGCGTTGTTTACAATAACGTTCAAACTGTGGCGCCATGTCGTCGTCGACACTGGTAATCAGCGCATCATGAACAATCCCCAGCTTTTGAAACCCAATTAACTCTTTGGTATCACCGAGAATATCTGCATGGTCGGTGCCGATATTTGTAATCAATGCAACATCTTTGTTAATAACATTCGTTGCATCCAGTAATCCCCCTAATCCAACTTCAATTAACGCAACATCAACTTGTTGTTCCTCAAAATATAGGAAACTCATAATGGTTAAGATCTCAAAGTTGGTCAATGGATGATGATTAATGGTTAATATGTGTTTCATATGATTGGTTAACCGAATCACATCCGTATCGCTAATGTAAGAGTGATTAATGGAAATGCGCTCATTAAACACCACTACATACGGGGAAATATAGGCTCCGACTTTATATCCTGCCTCTTGTAAGATGTGACGCAAATAGGTAACAGTACTTCCTTTGCCGTTGGTTCCACCAACATGAATACACGGATAATTGACCGGGTCACCAAAAAGCGCCATGGCTTGTTCCACCCGCGCTAAGTCTAAACGTCGTTCAAATTGTCTGGGCTCATAGATCCAGTCGAGGCACTCTTGCAGTGTTGTAAACATACGAGAAGATTATATCAAAGACGCAATAAAACATGCACCGTTACAGGTGCATGTTCTCCATATATTCTTTTCGTTCTTTGATGACCTTTTCCGCAATTTCAAACGGACACTCATCATAGGATGCAAAATCCATTTCGAAACTTCCTCGAGCTTGAGACATTGATTTTAAATCATTGGTATACGTCAACATTTCGGCTTGAGGAACTTTTGCTGTAATCAGCGTCATCGTACCGAGAGGTTCCATGCCTCGAACGAGACCTCGGCGGCGTGACATGTCGCCCATCACATCTCCCGTATATTCATTGGGCACTTTAATCTTCACGTTCATCACCGGCTCAAGTAACGTTGGTTTCGCTTTCATAAAGCCTTCTTTATACGCAAGGCTAGCGGCCATTTTAAAGGCTAATTCCGATGAATCGACCGCATGATACGACCCATCATACAAGACGGCTTTTAGGCCAATCACTGGATAACCAGCAAGTCCACCGTGTTGGATGGCTTCAACGAGTCCTTTTTCTACCGCAGGGATGTAGTTTTTCGGAACCGATCCACCAAAGATTTCTTCATCAAAGACAAATTCTTCTTCGGTTGGCATGAATTTAATATGAACATCGCCGTATTGACCCGAACCCCCGGATTGTTTCTTGTATTTTCCTTGAACATCGGCAGTACCTTTAATGGTCTCACGGTAGACAATCTCCATGTCTTCGACATCGACATTGACTTTATACTGCGTTTTTAATTTTTCGATATATAAATCGATATGCTTTTGACCTTGGCCTCCAAAGAGGAGTTGACCGGTTTCTTTGGGACGTAAGACCTTCACACTACGGTCTTCGATTTCAATTCGTTGCAATGCTTGCGCAATGCGGTCCTCATCGCCTTTGGCTAGAGGAACGAGTCCGATATATAAGGTGGGACTATGAGAAGGAACACCATAAAGCGGGGTTTGAACACTAGGATCCGCTAGTGTATCGCCCGTTTTAACATCATCCATTTTCGTTAGGACACATAAGTCCCCAGCATATACAACATCGGCATCGATGTGATCTTTGCCTCTAAAATAGAACAGTTGATTGGGCTTAAGTTTATCGCGACCCCCAACCACCATCATTGGTGTATTTTTATCGAGTTTACCAGATTTGACCTGAACATAACTTAGTCGTCCTAAGAAAGGGTCAATGACCGTTTTATAAACAACAGCTCTGAATTTATTATCATCAAAGAGTTCTTTTTCCACTTCACGACCCGTGTCTTTGAACTGAATTCGTTGTTTGATCGCATCCGGCATAATTTCATGAATCGCTTCTAAGATTTCGGCAGGACCAATGTTTCGATCGGCCGCTCCGATTAATACCGGAATCACATCGCCGTGTAACACACCACTTGCCGCACCCTCAAAGATTTCTTGTTCGGTGAAGGGAGTCCCCTCAAAGAATTTTTCCATGAGTTCATCACTGGACTCGGCAACGGCTTCCATCATCATGTCACGAAAGACCTGAAGTTTATCGGCATAGTCTGAACTTAAAGGTTGATCGGTAAACGATCCATCTTTGTAATGTCGCTCTTTTTGACTAAAGACGCGAGCAATTCCTTCAAACGATGTCTGTTCTCCGATGGGGACGCCTAATGGCATACAGCCTTTGCCAAATTTTTCACGAATTTGGGTGATTAAACTCTCGACATCGGTATTTTCTTTATCGAGTCCATTAATAAAAATCATTGTGGGAATTGAGTACTTACGAAGAAGCTCGTAATTTTTTTCGGTTCCTACTTGAATGCCACTGGGAGCATCAATCACTAATATTGCTCCACTACTGACACGTAGCGCTGCCGTAACTTCGGCTTCCATATCCAAAAAACCAGGGGTGTCTAAAAAGTTGATTTTTTGACCTTCATATTCCACCGGGATAATCGTGGTGGATAAACTCATTTGATTATCTTTTTCTTCCTTTAAAAAATCTGAAACCGTGGTGCCTGCGGACAGCGATCCTTTTTGCCCAATCACTTGAGCATGATGCAAAATCGATTCTAAGAGGAACGTCTTTCCGCTTCCTTGATGGCCAACTAACGTTATATTTTTGACCTTGTCTGATGCGTATCCTTTCATCGTAATCTCCTTTACTGGTGCTTTAATTCTTGTAGTTGCATTGTAGCATGAAAACGTTTACTTTCTCAACGAAAAAAAACCCTAGCCAAGGTTGGCTAGGGCGGTTTCGACTTCTTGAAGTTCTTGAATATATTTATCTAGTTTTTGCGTTTCTAGTTCAACGACCATTTCGGGGGCTTTGGCTAAAAACAGTTCATTGCCAAGCATACTTTGGGCTCTCGCAATTTCACCTTTGAGGCGTTTTGCTTCTTTTTCGAGGCGTAATTTTTCTTCGTTCATATCCACCAATCCTGATAACGGAATACTAATGGTTGCTTTAGCGATGGTTAATCGTACCACATCCGTGGAGTCTACATTGTCGAAACTCATCGGGTCCGGATTCGTAAACTTCTCAATATAAATCCGGTAGGTTTCTAAGCGTTGTTTTGTGGTTTCATCTGTAGATATATATAACGACACGGGCTTACTCATTGGCACTTTATATTCCGTGCGCGTTGAACGTACTTGGGTAATCAGTTCAATCATGTAGTCCACGTCAGCTTCTGCCGAGGTGGATAATGGAACAGCGGATGGCCAAGGAGCCACACTGATGCTTCCTTCACTGCCTGGTAACTGCTGATAGATATATTCCGTCATAAACGGGGCAAATGGATGTAACACTTTTAAAATCGCTTCGACGACAAATAACAACACGGCTTTGGTGTTTGTTCGTTCTGGATGCAGTTTTGCCATTTCTAAATACCACGCCGCAAATTGATCCCAGGCAAAATCTGATAACGCACGGTCGACTTCACCGAACTCGAAGCGATCAAACATCTTGTCCACGGTTTCTAACATCGTGTTGTATTTAGCAAGGACCCACGTATCAATCGGATC
>CBFHOU010000035.1:0-6110 GCA_965657695.1 Bacillota bacterium
AAAGAAGAACAAATTGAAATCACACATAAAGCGTTTGGCAAACAAGTGTTTGCCAAAGGAGCCTTGCAAGCAGCGAAGTGGCTCGTAACAAAGGAACCGGGTTATTATACGATGAAGGAGTTCACGAATGAATGATTTTTTAACCGATCCGTATGAGATTGCCAAATTTATCAAAAATGCTGTTAAACAAACACCTGTAAAAGCTTATATTAATGGGAACTTGTCTGGTATTGATTATGGATTGGCCAAAGCCTTTGGCACGGATCAATTCGCAACCGTGATTGGTGATGTGGTTGAGATTGACCGCATTTTATCAACCTATCAAGACCAAATTACTGAGGTGGTGATTGAAAATGACCGCCGCAACTCTGCGATTCCACTCCTTGATTATCGTCATATCGACGCCCGTATTGAACCGGGTAGTTTTATTCGTGAATATGTCACCATCGGTAAAAGTGCCGTCATTATGATGGGGGCAGTCATTAATATTGGTGCTGTCGTTGGTGAAGCAACGATGATTGATATGAACGTTGTCTTAGGCGCAAGAGCCACGATTGGTGCACGTTGCCATATTGGTGCCGGGGCTGTGATTGCGGGTGTTTTAGAACCCCCTAGTGCAACCCCAGTCATTATTGAAGATGACGTATTAGTTGGGGCGAATGCCGTGGTGTTAGAAGGCGTTCGTATTGGTAAAGGGGCGGTTGTTGCAGCAGGTGCCGTTGTCACCAAAGATGTAGAAGCGAACGCGGTTGTTGCTGGAACCCCTGCTAAATTCTTAAAATATAAAGATGAAAAGACGTTTGATAAAACGAAGATTTTGGAGGACTTACGAGGATGAGTGAATTAACCAAAACGGTGGTCCATCATCGCCGTACGCTCCATCAAATTCCGGAGTTAGCGTTTGACTTATTCAAAACCCATCAATATGTAAAAGACGTTTTGACCTCACTAGGTCTCGAGATTAAAGTGTATGCCAAAACAGGAATTGTTGCGGCAGTTAAAGGGGTTACCGAGGATTATATTGCGTTTCGATCAGACATGGATGCCCTTCCTGTTATCGAACAAACCGGTGTTTCGTTTGCCTCCACGCACCCCGGAGCGATGCATGCTTGTGGTCATGATGGTCATATGAGTCTTTTACTAGGCTTTGCTCAGTGGTTATCAACACAAAAGGTTCATCAGTCTGTCTTACTTATTTTCCAACCGGCTGAAGAAGGCCCGGGCGGTGCTAAAGTCATGATTGATGAAGGATTGTTTCAAGATTTTAACGTGAAATCCATTTTTGGTTTTCACGTGTATCCTGAACTCGAAGAAGGACTTGTAGGATTGGTCGAAGGACCGATGATGCCCCAAAATGCTGAGTTTGATTTGACCGTTACAGGACTATCGGCTCACGGGGCTCAGCCTCATAAGGGAGTTGATGCGATTGTCGCAGCAAGTCACTTGGTGCAATCGTATCAAACGATCGTTGCAAGAAGCACTCATGCCCTTCAAGCAGCGGTAGTAACCATTGGAACAATTTCTGGCGGAGAAGCTCGTAATATTATTGCCGGTGAAGTGAAACTCTCGGGAACGATTCGTGCCTACGATCCCGCAACCTATGAGTTGATTAAATCAAGAATGAATGAAATTGTTGCAGGGATTGAATCGATGTATGGTGTGTCGATTGATAATCAAATTGTCGATTATTATCCACCCGTTATAAATGATAAGGGATTAGTTTCGAAGGTTGCTTCGAGTTTAGAGGCTTCTCAGTATCGTTACGTGGAACCAATGATGTTTAGTGAAGACTTTGCTTTTTATCAACAAGTTGTTCCTGGATGTTTTATGATGCTTGGGACGATGAATGAAGCCAAAGGTTTCACGGCTCCGCTCCATAATAATAAGTTTAATTTTACGGATGAAGTGCTAATGAAAGGGATCGAAACCTACCAAGCCATTAGCCGTACGTTAGAAATAGTTAAATAAGTTTGATGAATAATGTCGTTAAAAATATTTATGAGTTAATCGGACAAACCCCGGTCTACCAGTTTCCGACCAGTGCGGACATGGCAGATATTTTTGTCAAACTCGAATGGTTTAATCCCGGGGGAAGTATCAAAGACCGTATCTCATTATCGATGATTCAAGATGCGATATCTCAAGGGAAATTAAAACCTGGCGATACGATTGTTGAGCCCACCAGTGGAAATACTGGAGTTGGCGTGGCGATGATTGCCGCACAAATGGGGTTTAAATCGGTCATCATCATGCCGGAGTCTGTCTCGGTAGAACGGATTAAGATTTTAAAAGCGTATGGCGCACAAGTGATCCTAACGCCAAAAGACGAAAGCATGGAAGGCTCGATTGCGATTGCGGATAAATTGGAGCAAGAAAAAGGATATGTCCAATTAAAACAATTTGATAATCCAGCCAATCCCAAAGCTCATTATGAGACAACCGCGTTAGAAATATTGTCGCAAGTTCCTACCATTACTCACTTTGTCATCGGAAGTGGAACCGGCGGAACCTTATCGGGAGCGGGACGCCGGTTAAAAGAAGATAACGGTGTTAAACTCATTGCCGTTGAACCCGAGACATCAGCCGTGATGCAAGGAAAACCCTCGCTGGGTCATAAGATTCAAGGAATTGGTCCAGGATTTGTTCCTAGTATTGTGGATGTTAGCTTATTTGATGAACTGCGAACGATCAAGGATTCAGAAGCGATTGAAATGGCACGAATCCTAGCGAAAGATTATGGACTACTTGGAGGATTTTCTACCGGGTGTAACATTGCTGCAAGTATTAAGTTAGCTAAAGAGCTGGGACCTGGATATACAATAGTGACCGTCTCTGCGAGTAACGGGGAACGCTATTTATCCACAACATTATTCGAAGAAAAAGACGCCTAATTATGGCGTCTTCGTTTCTTCCAAGGAACATAGTTCATCGATGTTACTAGGTTGGTCTTCTTTCAAGATAATTCGAGCGGGAATGCCTACGGCAGTTGCACCAGTTGGGACGTCGACTAAGACTACGGCATTGGCACCGACTTTAGCGTCCTTGCCTATCTTTATGTCGCCGAGTACTTTAGCGCCAGCGGCGATCATCGCCCCATCACATAATGTAGGATGACGTTTGGCGGTCGTTTCATTCCCACGGCCCCCTAAGGTAACACCTTGGTAAATCGTTACATCATTACCGATGACGGTTGTCTCACCAATGACAACCCCAAAGCCGTGGTCGATAAACAATCCTTTCCCAATTTTCGCTCCAGGATGAATTTCAATTCGGGTTAAAAAGCTTCCGATATTCATAATGATTTTTGCCAGTAACTGCAGACGAATCATATAAAAGAATCGAGCAATACGGTACCAAAACAAGACGTGAAGTCCTGGATACGTCAGGATTACTTCTAAATAACTCTTGGCCGCAGGATCACTTTGTTTGATTCGTTTGATGGTATAAAACATGATGGCCTCCATTAGTATTATAGGCTTCTTGTCAATCAAGCACGAGAATAAGGCTTATGAGTTTAGTATAATAAGATAGGTGAAAGTATGTATGAAATTAGTGCGAAAAATTTATCCGGTGAAACCGTTGAGCTTACTCAATATCAACAACAAGTCATCTTAGTTGTTAACACCGCTAGTAAATGTGGATTCACCCCTCAATTTGAAGGTCTTGAATCCTTATACCAAGAATTTAAAGACCAAGGATTTGTGATCCTCGGTTTTCCATCAAACCAATTTTTAAACCAAGAACCTCTGGATGCCAAAGGCATAGAAGAGTTTTGTAATTTGGTCTATCCTGTTAGCTTTCCGATGTTTGACAAGATTGATGTGAATGGCAAAAACCGCCACGCTCTCTATGAATGGCTCATTGCCAATCAACCCCCCAAAGGTACAAAGAAAATTAAGTGGAACTTCACGAAGTTTCTTATTAATAAAGAAGGTCAAGTCGTCGGTCGATATGAACCCCGAACCAAACCCGAAGCGATTCGTTATGACATTATGAAGTGGCTGTGATGCTATCGTTATCGAAACGCATTGAATCGATGCAAGCCTCACCGATTCGTAAACTTGTTCCGTATTCCGATCTTGCCAAACAAAGAGGGATTGGGGTGTATCACTTAAATATTGGTCAACCTGATATTGAGACGCCACCTGCATTCTTTGATGCGGTTAAGAACTTTAATGAACCGGTTGTTAGCTATATGCACTCGGGCGGTCTGCCGCAGTTAAAAGAAGCGGTTGTTTCCTATTATCAAGGACTCAATTATCCGTACCAAGCCAAAGACATTTTAATTACCACGGGTGGAAGTGAAGCCTTAAGTTTTGCGATAACGGCAGTATGCGATCCCAGTGATTCAATCTTAATTCCCGAACCGTTTTATACCAACTATAATGGCTTTAGTGAAGCGAGCGGGGTTCACGTAATTCCAATTCCAACCTCGTTTGAGGATGGATTTCGCTTACCTAGTATTGAAGTCATTAAATCACTTGTTCAACCAAACACAAAAGCCATCTTACTGAACAATCCTGCCAACCCTACCGGTGTTGTATTATCAAGCGAAGAACTTAATACCGTAAAGACACTAGCGTTAGAACATGGGTTGTTTATTATCATGGATGAAGTATACCGAGAGTTCATTTATGACGGAGAATTTAATACCCTTGCGGTTGATCCTGAGATTAACCAGCAAGTCATCGTGATCGATAGTGTTTCCAAACGATTTAGTGCATGTGGGGCACGGATTGGAAGCGCAGCGAGCTTACATCCCACGATTATTTCCAACATGTTAAAGATGGGTCAAAGTAGACTCAGTGTTGCGACCTTGGAACAAGTGGCCGCAGTGGAACTTTACCGACTTCCCTATTCTTACTTCGTGGGGGTTCGTCAAGAATACGAACGCCGACGAGATATTGTGATGGAAGAACTAGTTGGGATAGCTGAGATAAAAATCAGAACCCCTCAAGGAGCCTTCTATGTGATGGCCGACATTGGGGTCGATAGTGAAGCCTTTGCGATTTGGATGTTAGAATCGTTTCATCAAAACCAGCAAACGGTCATGGTCGCACCAGGAAGTGGTTTCTACGCAACCCCAGGAAAAGGGTCCACAGAGATTCGAATTGCCTATGTGATTGGCGGTAAACAACTTCGTTATGCATGCCAAATACTTGTGGCAGGACTCAAGAAATTCAAAGCGGATTCAACTGCTCGTTGAAACCGCTTTTTTCTTTTGTTATTCTTACCTTGTGTCACCGATGGAGGAAGTATGGATCCACTACAAATGGTCCAGGAACAAATCCGATTAGCTTTAGAGCAAATGAATCATGAACCGATTGTTTATGAACTTCTTGCTGAACCCAAACGTTTTTATGATTATATGTTTCCTGTCCGGATGGATAACGGGCAGATCCGATTATTTAAAGGATACCGTTCCCAACATAATGATGCGCTAGGTCCCAACAAAGGGGGGCTGCGTTTTCATGAGTCGGTCTCAGCCAGTGATGTTAAAGCGTTAAGCGCATGGATGACGTTTAAATGCGCGCTTGTTGGCCTACCTTATGGTGGGGGAAAAGGTGGGGTTGTCGTCAATCCCAAAGAACTTTCTCATACTGAACTTGAACGCTTATCCAGAGCATGGGTACGAGCATTTCATAATGAAATTGGTCAATTTCGCGATATTCCCGCTCCGGATGTTAATGTTAACCAACAAATCATCGCATGGATGATTGATGAAGCCAATATTATTACGTCAAAATCTCAAAATGCTCACTTTACGGGCAAACCGATTGATTTAGGTGGAAGCTTAGGACGCACGCAAGCCACAGGATACGGCGTTAGCTTCATGGTTCGTAAAGCGGCCGAAAAAATCGGACTTGATCTGCAAGGAGCCACCGCCATTGTCCAAGGATTTGGGAATGTCGGAAGCCACTCTGCGAAAATGCTACAGGCATGGGGTGTCAAAGTAATTGCTGTCAGTGATGTTGGTGGATGTGCCTGTGATCCTGATGGATTAGATATTGAAGGTTTAAAACTTCATGCAGAAGCGGGGCATTCGGTCACAACCTATCCTGGAGTTCAGGTTCGCTCTCGAGATGAATTGTTTCAAATTCCTTGTGATA
>CBFHOU010000036.1:0-5862 GCA_965657695.1 Bacillota bacterium
AGTTGGTCTTCATGAGTCCCATGAGAAAAATTGAGACGGACAACATCCATGCCAGCATAATACATATCCCGAAGAATATCTAAGCTCTCGGTTGACGGCCCTAAGGTCGCAATAATTTTTGTTTTTTTCAGTAACATGGGTTCTCCTATTTCGTCATTTCGAAGGTATCAATATCGTATTGTCGGTCGCGTTTAGGTGTTGTATCGACCTCACTCATTGGGATGTTGATCACCGAAGAATTTTTAAATCCGACGACTTGATTGGTAACACCCTCTGAAATCAGTTCTACCGCATGGCGGCCTAGTGTCACAGCCAAACTGCGATCAAACGCCGTCGGACGGCCTCCGCGTTGAATATGTCCCAAAACAGTAGCTCGAGTTTCAATCCCTGTTTGGGCTTCTACATGTTTGGCAAGTTCACTGGTGTCATCTAAGTGCTCGGTCATGATAATGATGGAGTACTTTATGCCATTCAACATCTGACGTTTTAAATCTTTAATTAAGGACTCGCGATTATAGTTCGTCTCCGGTGTTGCTAAATATTTCGCGCCGGTAGCAATCGCAGAACGAATCGCAATATCTCCACAATGACGACCCATCACTTCCACGATATTGCAGCGTTGGTGGGAACTTGAGGTATCACGAAGTTTATCCACCGCATCAACAACAGTATTCACCGCGGTGTCATATCCGATGGAATAATCTGTGTAATCTAAATCATTATCAATCGTTCCAGGAATCCCAATAACCTTGATCCCAAATTGAGAAATGGCAGCCGCACCCCGAAAGGACCCATCGCCACCAATCACCACAAGATGATCAATGCCTCGGTCTTTCAGTTGCTGGGCACCAATTTTTTGAACCTCGACATCTAAAAACTCAGGGTAGCGAGCACTGCGTAAAAAAGTGCCACCTTTATCGATCTTTTCAGAAACACTGAATCGGTCGAATTCAATAAAATCGCCTTCAACTAAGCCTTTGTAGCCGTAGCGAATGCCAACAACTTCAAATCCTTTGCTCAAGGCCGTGCGGGTTACACTGCGAATCGCAGCATTCATCCCCGGGGCATCACCCCCAGAGGTTAAGACAGCTATTTTATTCACTTTAGGGTCTCCATTTGTTGAATAATCATCGATTGTTTGCCCTGACGGGTTTGTTTGGTAATCTCAAACTTCATCATCATACCTTGTTGCAAGAAAGAGTGATGAGAGTCATAAAGATCAGGGAACACGACTGCTTCCGTCACCATTGTATCATCTTGAATCGTTACAAACGCCATGGATTTAGCGGTTTTTGTTTGGATGACTTTGATGGAAGTTACCATCGCAATGGTTTTTACTTTTGAATGGTCATTTAAATAAATTAAGGGCTCAAATCCTTGGGTTCGGTAGGATGAAAACTTCGCAAACGGATTATGCGTTAAGGCTATACCTATCGCGTTTTTCTCATGGGTCATTAACGTTGCTTCATCAAACTCTTCCGAGTCAAAACGAAAGGCGGCATCTTCAATTAATGAACCAAAAGATAAGAACTTAGTGGCTTCTTCCAGTTGCGTTGTCCATGCTTTTTTAGACACCCCAAATTCATCAAGTGCACCTGAATCAATTAATCCTTGCCAGTGTGTTTTGTTTACGATGGGTGACAAGCGTTCGATGACATCCATCGCAGATGTAAATGGAGTTACTCTAACGTCCATAATCTTGGTAGCCATCGTGGTGGAGATACCCTTAATCACGACAAACGGCATTAATAATCCGCCATCAACCACTTGATAATCAATCCCCGATTGATTAATACGAGGTGGATAGACAGGGATTTGATACCCCATGGCTTCGGCAATATAAAGTTTCGTATTATCACTACTTCCCACATGATGCGATAACAAAACTGCTAGGTAATATAGTGGGTAGTTCGCTTTAAAATAAGCGGTTTGATACGCAATCATCGCATATGCAACACTGTGAGAGCGGTTGAATCCATAATTGGCAAATCGATCAATGAGATCAAAAATGGCAATCGCATCTTTTTCATCCCGGCCGTTAGCAGTGCTCATTGTAATAAATTCGCTTCGTTGTGCTTGCATTAACTCTTTATCTTTTTTCGCCACTGCACGGCGAAGTAAATCGGCTTGGGCATAGGAATACCCTGCAAACTCATTGGCAATGCGCATAATTTGTTCCTGATATACGATAATCCCATACGTTGGAGCAAGAATTGCCTCAATACTAGAATGTGGATATTCTGTCGTTTTGCCTTTTTTACGGGCAATAAAATCTGGGATGAAGTCCATCGGACCCGGACGATATAGTGCTAACGTCGCAACCACATCTTCAAAGGTCGATACATCTAGGTCATGAAGTACGCGGCGGATGCCTCGGGACTCCAGTTGAAAGACTCCTTGTGTTTTTCCTTCTCGCATTAACGTAAAGGTTTTCGGATCATCAAACTGCATTTGATATAGATTGATGGATTCGCCCGTATATTCTTTGATCAGCTGGACCGTTCTATCTAAGATTTTTAGGTTACTTAACCCTAAAAAATCAATCTTTAATAAGCCGATGGATTCTAAATCATAGGCTTCAAATTGGGTTTGTTGTAAGGGGCCACTGCTTTGTTGAAGTGCTGTATATGTAAGTAATGGTTCTTTAGAAATAATAATCCCTGCTGCATGGGTCGATGAATGTCGTGGGTGACCCTCGATTTGTAAAGCAATGTCCATCACTTGTTGCACGTCTGGATAACGGTTCATTAAATCGATAACATGCTTATCTTGAATGACTTCGTTAAGATGTGCCCCTTGAGCCGGAATATACTTCATTAGTTCATTCACAAACGCATTATCAACAGATAATACTTTCGCCACATCACGGACCGCACTGCGGGCCGCAAAGGTCCCGAAGGTTACAATCGATGCAACATGATCGTTACCATATTTTTCTTTCGCATACAGAAGAAGTTCTTCGCGTTTATCATCAGGAAAATCCAGATCGATATCTGGCATCGTAATTCGTTCAGGATTTAAAAATCGTTCAAACAATAAGTCATATTCTAAGGGATCGGTATTTGTAATCCCCAAACAATAGGCCACTAAACTTCCAGCCACCGATCCACGTCCTGGTCCAACAAGGATATCTTTGCTTTTCGCATGACGAACAAAGTCATACACAATTAACATATAGTCATCAAAGCCCATTCGCTCTAATAGTTCTAGCTCATAGGCTAGTCGTTCTTGATAAATGGCGAGTGGTTTGTCTTTGTTAACATATCGCTTTTGAAGTCCTTTGGTCGATAGCGCAGCCAAGTAGTCATGAGGGTCATGGTCTGTCGGAAACGAAGGAAGCAAATACCCTTCGTAATCTAAACTCACTTCGCATAACGAGGCAATGAGTGTGGCGTTAGAAATGGCCGACGGATAGTCGGCAAATAAATGTTGCAATTCTTCACTCGTTCTTGCGTATTGTTGACCGGGAGACAAGTCGGCTGGTGTTAATGTTTTACCTGCTTCAATCGCTTGTAGTACTTTCAAGTACTTAGCGTCGTTTGAGGTGATATACCGAACTTCCGATAACATCACCAAGGGAACGTTAACTTCTTCTGATAGGGTAACAATCGTTGGTGCCACTTGAACCTCAACCTCTAACTCATCCAGCTCAAGTCCAAAATAAAAGGTAGAAAATGGCATTACTTTAGGTCGCTTGGTTCCTCGTGTTACAACAATGATGTCATCACTAACATATAGCGAATCAGGATTATGAGCCGTTGCATATTCAAGAATTGTTTTATATCCTAGTTGGTTTTTAGCGTATAGGACAAGGGGTTGATCATCAATGATAGTTTCATAGCCAATAATGGCTTTGATTCCCTGCTTTTTACAAGCATGGTAAAACTGATAAGCAGCGTGCATGTTGGTATCGGTGATGGCTAATGTCTCAATGCCATTCACCTTTGCAAAGGCCACGATTTCAGGAATGCGAACGTGGCTTTGAAGCATGCTATATTCTGTTTTAATTAGCAGTTGAACCATGTAGTTATTATATCAAACTAGTCCTGTAGCTTTTTGAGCAAGAATAGTCCAATCCATGACACCGGAATCATCCACCAATGATTACTCTTAGGTTGAACAATGATTCGAGGTGTTTCAACTGAATATTGAATAACTGGACGCACCTGTTCTCTCAATTGAAAGCGTATGACTTTATCATTTACAAGTAATTCATAGTCTCCAGGTTCATCCAAATGGACGTTAGAATCATAGGATTGTTGATTTAACATAAACGGTTGGTTACATAAGATTGTCACAGGATGATAATAGACCTCGTCATTTACATTACAAAAAGCAAAATTAGGGTGATGCACAACACGGGTTATCAGTTCAAAATCATCATGCCGTATTTTCCATACAAGCTGAGTTGTTAATGACGATGTTATTACCTCGATAACTTCCTCACGTAACATCTCTTGATTTAAGGTAATGTCGGTTCCGGTTCGCTCCAATAAATAAGGAACAAAAAGGTACGCTTTATACAAGGTTCCTTCTTCTTGAAAAACATACGTATTATCCACTTGAACAACAAGCCGACCCGATAGCTCTTTCTCGTTCATGATGGATTGCTTATTTGAAGTTCCTACTAGAATCGGGTCTAGGCTAGTAACCTCTTCTAGACTTGAATACGTTGAAGTTCGATCTCTTACAGGGTCGTAGACAAGTCCTTCCGAGTTTAAGGACCCTAAGACAATTCCATTACTAATGCGGGTAAACCGCGAATCACTACTGCTCTTGTATACCTCAATATCGATGCTATATTCGTTGATATTAACAAGAATTCCGCGTATTCCATTCGCGCCGATTTCGGGGGAGTTGGAATAGCCAACCGCAGTCACAGTTTGGGTAATTTCTACATCCTCAAGTCGGTCATATCCAGAGAGTGGATGAAACAGTTCATGGAATGTCCCATCCCGATATTGAACAATATACAAATCGCTTTGAGTTACTCGTTGAGCATGCCCAACGGCAATCACAACCTCTTCGTCTGCATCAATGGCATATAAATGGCTTTCAAATCCATAACTAGAGACAAACCGGTTTTGTTCCCGACCTACATGGTCGAGTTGCAATAAAAAGGCTTTACCAAAGTTTTGAACTGTCGAATCATTTAAAAAGTCGGGACTATTACTATAGCCAGAGACCCATAACGACTCTCCACAATGTATTCCATAAAATTGATCGTCTTGATACCCGCCTTTAAAGATTGTTTGTATAAGCGTATGGTCTTCATAGATAAAGATCACAGCATCCATTCCACCCAGTGCGGAAACACTGGTTGCGCCTCCAGCTACATACAAGCGGCCTTGATACTCGCACGCATCATGAATCACTACGTGGCGGCCAACATCGGCTAAGTAAATGGTCTTTGATACATCCAATTGATTCGTTAACGTCAAATCAGCATCCATCATGGAGGCAAATTCAGAGAGGATTATGGTTGTGATTAGGGCTAACATCATATTTTTATGATTAGCAAACCTTCATGAAATACTAAGAAAAACGAGGATGATTATCCTCGTTTTTGTTTGCGCTGAGATTGTAAATTATAAATCAATAAGCCGCCGAGTGTCACTGTCGTAACTAACGTGTTATATGCATAGGCTGCTGGGGAAAAACTTCGTCTAGATAATCGTGAGTAAATCCAATTCGAGAAGTTTGTGAAGCCACTACCGGTTGTAAAGTAGGAGATGACGAAGTCATCAATACTCATCGTGAAGGCAATTAATCCTCCTGCAATGATTGCTGAAGCAATCGCTGGGATAATGACTTTTTGAACGGCTTGAAATGGGGAGCAACCCAAATCAACCGCAGCATCAT
>CBFHOU010000037.1:0-5817 GCA_965657695.1 Bacillota bacterium
TGGTTCATTTAGAGCTTTATCATATCTTTTTAAACATGACAGTTGTCCTTTTTATCGGACGTTATATGGAAGACCTT
This sequence comes from Bacillota bacterium, assembly GCA_965657695.1. Classification (GTDB taxonomy): domain Bacteria; phylum Bacillota_I; class Bacilli_A; order MAG-NZ; family MAG-NZ; genus M30B81. Next base: position 78 of record CBFHOU010000037.1, read on the forward strand.
CTCGGAAGTGTGCGTTACTTCTTCTTAATTACCTTGGGCATTATCGGTGGAGGGGTGTTATTTGCTTTATTGAATGAAGCGCCGGCTATCGGTATCAGTGCCGGTGGGTTTGCGATTATTTATTATTTTGGTATGCGCTATCCTGGTCGACCGGAACTCTTTTTACGCTTACAAAATTGGCAGTTCTTATCTTTATTAACAGTTGTTTCAATCTTGTCATGGTGGCTAGGTTGGCTTCCAGGAATTGCTCACGACGCCCATTTGGCGGGTGCATTAGTTGGTGTTATAATTTATCGTGTCTATGAATATTTTCCAGATAGGAGACTTTAATGATTGTTCCGTTTATACCAAGTATTGATTTTGAAACGTCCCTCGACTTTTACAAAGCGCTAGGATTTGTCTTTGCGGCAACAAGAGAGGGAGACAGCAAAACCGCAAACGGATTGCTGGAAGATAACGAAATAATTCTTCAGGATTATTACGTCAAAGATTGGGCAGAAAATAGTATGCTGATAATGTATGTTTCGTCCCTTGACGATTTCGTTACGAAGGTAGAGAACCTTCAGCCTGATTATCCAATGGTGAAACTCCAAGGTCCTAAAGATTTTGGTTGGGGTCGTCAAATCCACTTAATCGATCCGGCTGGGGTATTGTGGCATGTGTTTGCTACACCAAAGAATACAAAATAAAGGTGCCCTTGGGCACCTATTTTATTTTAGGATATTTAACTTCGTTCTTGATGAGTTTTTCTCGGATAATCGATTCTGGATCCAGTCCTAAGTCATGACATAAGGCAAGGGAGTAGATTAAGATATCCGCTAACTCTTCTTTTACGTTTTCAAAATCAGTGGCTTGATCACTCCATTGATAATTCTCAAGCAATTCTGCAGCCTCAATGATAATCGACTTTGCCATGTTAGAAGGAGTATCAGAGGCTTGCCAATTTCTATCATTGCGAAATTCAATAATTTCATTCAGGATTTGTTTCACTATTTTCCTCCGGTTTACTAACTTTACGAGCTTTTTTGCGAACGTCGATGCGTGGCATCATCACCGTACGACCACAGTTCGTACATTGCAGTTTTAAGTCGGCCCCAAAGCGAACAATTTTCCATTCGTTTGCGCCACAAGCATGCCCTTTCTTTAAAACAACAATGTCCCCAAGTTCAACTTCATGCATTGAGTTTCTCCAAGAGTGTTGTTAGTTCGTTTTCATCTTTTACTTTTATTGTTACTTGTTTGGGTTTTATTACTACGGTTGCCCCCAATTTTTTACTTAAACGATCTTCTTGTTTTTTATAGGGACTCGTTTTTGTTCGTGTAATCGGGCTTTTCTTTTGTTTGTTTTTTAGGAGTTCTTCAACATCACGAACACTTAGTTCTTCTTTCACAATCTGTTTTGCTAGTTTTTCAATATGGGTCCGGTCTGAGAGTTTTGATAGTGCTCGAGCATGCCCCATAGACAGTTTTCCTTGGTTAATCAGTTCTTGAACCCCTTTGGGAAGACCCAATAATCCAACCATGTTGGTAATTTGAGAACGCGATTTGCCCAAACGTAGCGCAAGTTGTTGCTGGGTTAATCCCAGTTGGTTAAGCATCATTTCATAGGTTCTAGCAATTTCAATTGAAGTTAAGTCTTCACGCTGAATGTTTTCTAAGAGCGCAATTTCCATCATCTCTTCATCGGTGTAATCACGAATGATCGCAGGAATTGTTACAAAGCCAGCGATCTTAGCGGCACGAAAACGGCGTTCTCCGGCAACCAGAACAAATTGATCGTTTTTGGTGGTGACTAAAATAGGCGAAATGAGTCCATGGGTTTTTAATGAATTAGCCAATTCTTTCAGTTGCAATTGATCAAAATGCTTACGTGGCTGAAAGGGGTTGGGAATTACGTTGGACAAATCAATTTCAATCGTGGATTCCCCATCAATTTCTGCTAAATAATTCTCAGCAAATAATTCATCCAGTCCTTTACCTAGTCGACTTTTCATTTCGCAAGACCTCCTCTGCAAGTTCACGGTACATCATGGCACCTCTGGAATTTGGTGAAAACTGTAAAATACTTTTCCCATGCGAGGGTGCAATTTGTAGTTGAACATTCCGTGGAATGATTGTTTTAAAGACTTTTTCTTTGAAATATTTTTTGACTTCACTAACAATTTCATACCCGAAATTATTTCTATTATCGAGCATTGTGAGTAATACGCCCTCGATTTTTAAATCACGAGCCTTGGGTCGAAGTCGGTTTTGAACAATTCTAACCGTGTTGAGTAATTGTGTCAGCCCATCGAGAGCATAAAACTCACACTGGACTGGTATTAGTACTGATTGTGATGCGCTTAATGCATTGATTGTCACCAAGCCCAAACTGGGCGGACAGTCGATAATGACATAATCATATCGTTCTTTAACACTCTGTAATGCTTGGTATAACACGAATTCTCGGTCGGGTTTTTGCGACAAGGCTAAATCCAACCCCGCTAACTCAATGGTCGAAGGCAAGACATCTAATCCGGCGACATCTGTTCTCACAATTGCATCAACTACTGGCGCATTTTCAATCAGGCAGTCAAAGACATTAAACTCTAAAAACCCACGGTTGATTCCTACCCCGGTTGTTGCATTCGACTGCGAGTCCAAATCCACCAACAAAACGCGGCGGTCCTTTTGTGCCAGTGCAGCACTTAGATTAATAGCGGAAGTGGTCTTTCCCACACCACCTTTTTGGTTAACGATGGCGATTGTTCTTGCCATGTTAATTCATAGCCTCACGTTGGATAACTCGGTTGGGTCTTGGGTATATTTTAGGCGTTGTTTTCGTCTTTTTAACAATAACAAGAACTCGCTCTCCCATATCCATGGAAAGAGAGTATGGAATGATTTCACTAACAGCCCCACCTGTTTTTTCAATACAGTTCGTTGCTGATTTTAGTTCTTCTTCGACTCTAGATTTCATCGCAACGAACATTCCCCCTACTTTAACATAAGGAACACACCATTCGACGAGGACCTGAAGTGGAGCAACTGCGCGCGCTGTCACGATATCAAACGCCTCGCGGTTTGAAGTAATCCAATCCTCGGCACGCGCATGGACTACTGTCGCTTGAAGGTCCAAGTGACGTAATGCCTGTCGTAAAAATTCTACTTTTTTTAAGGTTGCATCAATCATAGTTAACTCAATCGATGGATGCATAATCAGCAATACAATGCCTGGGAAGCCGCCACCTGAACCCACATCCAAAACCTTTTTATTCTTCCAATCACATTGTTTAACAAGAGATAGGGTATCTTCTAGATGCTTAATTACAAATTCAGTCGGGTCGGTAATAGACGTAAGATTTGTGTGTTTATTATAGTCCAATAGAAAATCCGCAAACATCTCAAGTTTGCTTGTTTGTTCTTTAGATAACGACAATAAATGAAGCGGTAGTTTCATACACGGCCTCGCAGATACACCATCAGGGTTGAGATATCTGATGGGTTAATTCCCGAGATGCGCATTGCCTGCCCAATGGTTTTCGGCGTGATTTTCTTTAGTTTTTCTTTCGCTTCGTTGGCTAAGTTATGAATTGTATCATAGTTAATTGAGTCCGGAATCATCAGATGTTCCAGCTTCTTCATGCGTTGAGATTGCACCATAGATTTTTCAATATAACCTTGGTACTTTATCGCAATCACGATTTGATCTGCGACCTCAGAAGAACACACAACACGCTCCCCTAGAAGTTCTTTGACATGATAGTAATTTAATTCCGGCCGTTTCAGCAAATCATACCCACTAATTGGATTAATGATGGAAGCTGAATGAACATCACTTAAATAGGCATTTGTTGAATCAGAAGGGGTAATTCGTTTGGTCATTAAGCCAGCCACTTCTTGATCAATAAAAGCTTGTTTTGAAACAAATTCATCGTAACGTTTTTGAGAGATTAGGCCTAGCTCATATCCTTTTTTCATTAAACGAGAATCTGCGTTATCGTGTCGTAACAGTAAACGGTATTCACTACGTGATGTAAGCAAACGGTATGGATCATCGATCCCTTTGGTGACGAGATCATCAATCATCACCCCGATATAGGCTTCTTCTCGACCTAAGGTGAAGGGGTCTAACCCTTTTACTTTAAGTGCTGCATTAATTCCAGCAATGATTCCTTGACCGGCGGCTTCTTCATATCCACTGGTACCATTCACTTGACCGGCTGTATACAATCCATCCACCAGTTTCGTTTCTAAGGTTGGATATAGTTGCGTTGGATCGACGGCATCATATTCAATCGCATACGCATATTTCAAAAATTGAGCATGCTCCAGTCCTGGAATGCTTCGAATCATTTGTTCTTGAACATCGTTGGGCATTGAGGTACTCATCCCTTGAACGTAAATTGTATCCAAAAATAATGATTCGGGTTCGAGAAAGACTTGGTGTCGTGGTTTATCAGAAAAACGAACAAGTTTATCTTCAATCGATGGACAATATCGAGGCCCAACCCCTTCAACTGTTCCTGAATACATCGATGATTTATCTAAATTTGCATTAATAATGTCATGGGTTTTATCTGTCGTATGAACAAGCCAGCAGTCGGCTTGATTTTCGACACTTACAAAAGGAGCAATCTCATCATGAGAAAACTGGTGGTAAACAGGATCGCCAGGTTGAATCGCACCCTTTGAGTAATCAATAGAGTCTTTATGTAATCGAGGTGGGGTTCCGGTTTTTAAACGACGCGTACGAAATCCTAACAAGCGAAGATTGTCGGATAATCCCATACTAGGTCGTTCTCCTTGAGGGCCCGATAACTTCGATTCTAATCCAACCAACACCTTAGACTGCATGTAAGTTCCAGTCGTCATGACCACGGCACTGGCTTCGTATGTTGTTCCATCTTCCATCACAACCGCTTGAACTTGTTGGTTGGTAACAACCAAGCGATCAACAAAACCCTCGATCAAATCGAGGTGAGCTTGATTCTTCATCGTGGTTTGAATCGCTCTTGGGTATTCCACCTTGTCGACTTGCGCACGTAAAGCGCGAACGGCTGGTCCTTTGGACATATTCAGCATTCGCATTTGGATATTTGCTTTATCCGTATTGCGGGCCATTTCGCCCCCTAATGCATCAATTTCTCGGACAACAATTCCTTTGGCCGGTCCACCAATACTAGGGTTACAAGGAAGCGACCCTATTTTTTCAATACTGCCAGTGATCAATGCGGTTTCAACGCCCATTCTTGCACTTGCAAGAGCAGCTTCAATTCCTGCATGACCCCCGCCTATCACAATCACTTGGTATTTCATTTAGTTTCCTTTTTGCTGCTTCATTTTATCACAAACCCCTCTAGGCTCCTTGTGTTAAAATAGAAGCAATCAAGGAGTAAATTGTGGAACCAAAAACGATTCTTGTTGTTGAAGATGAACCCACCATCCAAAACGTCGTCAAAAAGTATTTTGAAGCGGATGGATTTAACGTCATTACTGCAAATGATGGTTTTTCTGCACTTGAACAATTTAACTCCCAAGCGATTGATCTAATTTGTCTAGATATTATGATGCCAAACATCGATGGATGGACGGTCACTGAAACAATACGTGAAACCTCAAATATACCCATTATTATTATGACTGCTCTTTCTAGCGAGGAGAACATATTAAAAGGGTATGAATACCGCATTGATGATTACATTACAAAGCCATTTAACCCTAAAATATTAGTCGCTAAAACCAAGAGCTTACTAAACCG
>CBFHOU010000038.1:0-2140 GCA_965657695.1 Bacillota bacterium
GTCCAAATGTACTCATGAGACGTCCTCCAACAGTTCCTTGAGTTGTTCAAAGGATATCTCTTTTATTGTTGCTGTGCCAATGGGATTTACAAATATTTCATGAATCCCTTGGGTTGATGATTTTTTGTCTGTCACGATGTAATCAATGAGATGACTCGTTTTATCATAGGTTGATGGAAGTCCGTAACGTGTTAGCACCGAGACAAATCTAGAATAATGGGGTGTGTTTTTCATCATCATAGCCATGCCAATCGCTACTGCTTGCCCATGCGGGATGCTCCCGTTTGAGGCCTTCTCGATTGCATGAGCAATCGAATGTCCAAAGTTTAAAATTTGTCGTCTTCCTTGATCTAGTTCGTCTTCTTCTACAACCGCTGCTTTAAGTTGGACCGTGCGATTCACTAGTTTAGCAATATCTTTAATCGCCGAACCATCTTCAATTTGCTGAAACAATCCTTCATCCAGAATCATTCCATATTTGATCACTTCAGCCATTCCGTTTGAGAATTCACCTTGAGGCAACGTGTGAAGTACATCGGGGTCGATACATACAACTGCAGGCGAATAAAACGCCCCCAGTGCATTTTTCATTCGCGTTGTATTAACGGCTACCTTTGAGCCAACACTACTGTCAACTTGGGCTAACAAGGTTGTGGGCACTTGAACATAGGTAATACCACGCATATAAAGGCTTGCAACAAGGCCGCCTAAATCCCCAATGACACCGCCACCTAAGGCAATGAGCACTGTTTTTCTCGTACAACCTGCTTCAAGCATTGTGGTCGTAATTTTTTCTAATTGGGATAACGATTTCGATTCTTCTCCTGGGGGGATGGATATCAAAAGTGCGTCATCAAACTGATCCTTGACACTATCAACCCATTGCACGGGAACCCCTTCGTCTGTAAGGATAACAATCTTTTCATGAGCAGGAACAAAGCTAGCCACAGAGTGGATTAGTCCTCGCTCTATAATGACTTGATAGGGTGTTCGCCCTTTAACATTAACGGAGTATTTCATAGATTCCTCCTAGTGATTCGAAATCCTGAAAGAAGTCAGGGTAACTTTTGGTAATAGCCTCTGCATTGGTAATAATTGTTTGACCTTTCGCAATGGTGGCAGCAATCGTGGCCATCATCACAATTCGGTGGTCTTGATAGGAATCAATTGTTGAACCTTTTAAGCTAACAGGACCTTTTACAACGACTTCATCATCGCGAATAATACTGCTAACCCCGAAGGCTTGTAAGCTCGCAAGCGTTGAGGCAACGCGATCACTCTCTTTGAATCGAAGTCGAGCCGTTCCTCGAATAATACTACTGCCTTCGCATTGTGAAGCAATCAACATTAATAATGGTGCAATATCAGGCGAAGGATCTACATCAACTTCAAGTCCATGCGTCATGTCTAATGTTGACGCTAACTCATACATGACCGCATCAGGTTGATTGGTTTTCGATGGGGCTGCAATCTCAATCGAGGGATGAAATAACTGAGCAACATACCATACCGCTGCTTGCGAATAATCGACTTCAACCGCATAATCTTGAGCAGATAACAACCCTTTCTCCACCGTAATGATCGGTAGTGAATACGCAATAACAACACCAAATTCTTGCATGATTTGGGTCGTCATATCGACATAAGCAGCACTTGAGATTCGCTCTAACACTTCAATTTGAACTGGTTGATCATACCGGAGGGCTGCGAGTAATAATCCACTTAAAAACTGTGACGATTTTGTTCCATCCACAACCCATGACTTTACGGGTTGAAGGGGACCTTGAATTAAATACCCTTCCGTTGTTTTTTCAAATCGAACATGGTGCGCTAAAAATAATGTTGTATATCCGTCCATCGGACGAGCAAGAAGTCCTACTTCACCTGTTACAGTAATCGGCTCATCAAACGTTGCCGCGAGGGCGCAGACAAAACGAAGTGTTGTTCCCGATTCTTTGCAATGAACAGGCTGTTTTGGTGCAATAAGTTCTTGCGATACAATCTCTATCATGCGCTTGGGTTCATCGACCTTGACTTGAGCGCCAAACGACTGAATGGCCGATATACTCGCCCAGACATCATCTGATAAACTTACATTTCGTAAGACGGTTGTGCCTTTTGCCAGTAACGCTAAAAACAT
>CBFHOU010000038.1:2220-2850 GCA_965657695.1 Bacillota bacterium
TAGTTGTTCTCGCTTGATTCTGGAACGTTTTAAAATCTCTTCAAGTTCAGTTTGATTTGATTGAGATAACGCATTACGAAGCGTCACCATTTGATGAATAAACTCATCCAGTTCAGCGGTTAATGCTTCTTGATTCAGTACAAACAGCTCACTCCACATCACTTCATTGATTCGAGCAATGCGAGTCAAGTCGCGGTAAGAATCACCAATGATCGGGGCAAACGCTAAATCCTTAGCAGTATTCATGAGTCCAACCGCAATCGCATGCGTCAATTGAGATGTATAGGCAATACGCTGATCATGTTCTTTTATCGTCATTTTTGAAACATTGCCAAAGCCTAATTCCTTAAGTAGCCCTTCGACAGTGGCAAGATTAGATGCTTGATTAAATGGAGCCGTTGTAATGATGCAGTTTGCTCCTTTAAACATGGTTACATCGTGATTTTGATACCCAGTCTTAGCTCGTCCGGCAATTGGATGAATGAAGATATAATCGACCCCATTATTTGGAACAAGGTCTTCAAACAATGCTTTAACACCCGCAATATCACTAATGATCTGACCTGGTTTAAAGCGGTCTTTATGGGTGATAAAAAACTCTTTAGTAGCAAGGGGATATAAACAAACAAG
>CBFHOU010000038.1:2887-3374 GCA_965657695.1 Bacillota bacterium
GATGCCTGCTCACGGATAACTCCATCATCAAAAGCCTGCTTCATCACCGCAGGTTGTTGATCGTATCCAATAACATGATATTGTGGAAAGCCTTTGGCAAATGAGGCTCCCATGAGTCCTAACCCAACAATCCCGATTTTCATGCTACTCCTTATTTTGTATATTATACCTCAACCCCAATATAGCTATGAAAACAGGAAGCTTAGCTTCCTGTTTTTATTATTCGCTATTTTTCAAACACTCCATCAAAATCATGAATTTCATTACCTAAGAGTTGATGGATGTTATCGATGAAGCGATTTCGTAATTGGGTTGCCGTTTTGTTATATTCTTTAGAATCTGACCAAGTTTTACTTGGGATAAGGATTGATTTATCAACGCCATGGATGTTGTCTGGAATGGCTAAATGGAATACTGGTTCGATGGAATACGTCGCTTCTGCTAAGTCTCCTTGCATTGCTTGTTCAATAATTTTCTTAGTATCTGC
>CBFHOU010000038.1:3488-5040 GCA_965657695.1 Bacillota bacterium
AGGTTTTTGAGGAATAAATGGAGCAGCAAAACAAGCCGAAAAGACTTCAATGGGTGTCGTAATTCCCCGCTCTGTTCCTGGCGTTTTTGATGTATAACCACTAAGGAAATAAAATAATGCCTGGTCATAGGTAAGCTTTGCCACCGGGGGTAAGACTCCCCAGGCATCGGCCGATAAGAAAAAGATTACATTTGGGATCCCAGCAAGTCCAGTTTGATTATAGGGATGAATTCGTTCTAAGGGTAAGGAAGCTCGGATATTTGAAGATACTGATTCATTCGCAAAATCAAGCTCGGTACTCTCGACCGCATTCTCGATAATGGTTCCTGGTTGTAAGGCGGCCCACATAATTGGATCGTTATAGGAGGTAATCCCATTTACTTTGGCATAGGAGAAGGCTTCAAAATTAAAGATTCCTTCTTCGCTCCAGCCATGTTCGTCATCCCCAACCAAAGACATCGAGGGATCCATGGATAATGTGGTTTTCCCCGTCCCTGATAATCCAAAGAATAAAGCAGTTTTCGAACCGTATGTACTCGCTGCACAGTGCATCGGAAAAATATTTTTTTGGGGATATATGTAATTTAAGTACGAAAACACCGACTTTTTAATTTCCCCCGCATACTTGGTTCCAACAATTAGCACTACATGATGGTAAAGATCAATCCCAATGAAGACCTCAGAGTGCGTCGGATGGATGGTTGGATCAAATTTAAAATGCGGCAAAGAAATAATCGTCAACTCTGGGGATGTGTTTTCACTTGTAAAGAATGCTTCATGCGCAAACAAACTTTGCCATGCATCCTCTGTTATAACCTCAATAGGAACACGGTAGGCCGGGCTTGCTCCCGCATACCCTTTCATGGAAAATAGTTCTTTTTCTTGCGCGTAACTCAGCGCAACCTCAAGCAACGTATCAAAGTCTCTTTGTGAAATAGGCTGATTAATTTGATTGAAGTCAACAAGACGTGAACCACGGTTTTTAACAATAAAACGATCTTTTGGACTTCTACCGGTATACGGATAATTATTTACCACGATAAAACCTTGTGAGTTAATGGTTTCTTCACGGCGTTCGCCAACCATCGTCACAAGTTCATTTTCGTTATAATCGTTGCGTGAAATTACATAATCACTAAGCATTGGATGTATCATAATCAAAAGAAAAACGGCTTACACCGTTATCCGTTATAAATCTCTGCCACCATAAATTCATACATCTCATCTTCGAATGCCTTAATTTCCGGTTTGAGAAGTTCTTGGCGAAGAGAAATCCCTTTGTGTTTAATGAATTCAATGTCCCGAGTTCTAAAGTTTAAAATCATTTTGTATTCAAAAAATGCTCCCGACTGATCTTCATACAAGATGGTTATCTTTGTTCGATCATCCACTTTGAAGTCAATCGTGAACTTGAAAATCTGACCTAAATACTTTTCAACAATGGCTTCTAACTTTTCATGTTTTAGCATTGGAATCACCTTTATCGTAATTTATTGGAAACGCTTCCAATATTCATATTATTGTATCGCCAAAGCGACAACTTTGCAAGATG
>CBFHOU010000039.1:0-4695 GCA_965657695.1 Bacillota bacterium
TTATAATGGAAAAATGGCGAGTGTTCGTTTTGAACATAATACTAATACCGTTATTGATATCTTTATTGATCAACTCATTGATCATGCAAGTGCCATTACGTCCAACGATCCTGCGATTATCTTTGAAGGCTCCAAAGAATATCCCAAAATCAAAGATAGTAACTTTGACTTTGGATCAGTACCAACCGACAAAAAAATTCAGCTGTTAAAAGATATTGAAGTCCAAATGGAACAACATCCTAAACTCAAACAAGTTCAATCCGTGGTGTATCAAGAAAGTGATGTTGAAACCAGTCTAATGAATTCAAAAGGGATTGATTTATCACAACGTTCTACCTATGCGTATGCGTATGCTGTAGGTGTATTCCATGAGAATGATGATATTCAATCTGCCATGGAAATTACTCTAGCTAAAACCTTTGATGAAATGGATGCAAAAAAAATTGCGGAAGAAACCGTCTCAAAAGGGGTCAAAAAATTAGGGGCTTCTTCGATGGCTTCCAAACGCTATCCTGTCGTCTTTGAAAATAAAACCTTCCTCGGTGCCTTTGGGTCTAACTTTAGCGCTGAGAGTGCCTACCGTAATTTAACCCCGTTGAAAGATAAGGTTGGCCAATCGATTGCAAATGACTTTGTTCAACTTGTGGATGACCCACTCGATGAGAAAGCCTTTCAACAAATGGCCTTTGACCATGAGGGGGTTGCGTGCCGAACCAAAGACATTATTAAAGATGGTGTCTTCCAAGGCTTCTTACATAACTTAAAAACAGCATCGATCTTCAAACAAGAACCCACCGGTAACAGCTTTGGAGGAGGCATAAGTTCCACCAACTTGGTCATGAAACCTGGAACCAAATCTTTTGAAGAAATGATTGCCCCGATTCAAGATGGAGTTTTTATCAATAATCTCATGGGGTTACATGCTGGTGTCAAAGCCTCTTCAGGAGATTTCTCAATTCAAGCAAGTGGATTCCGCATTGAAAATGGACAACTCTCCAAACCCGTTAAGATGATTGTCGTCTCAGGCAACTTCTTTACGATGATGAATGAGATTGCTGATTTGGATAACGAACTTGAATACAATCTATCTTCGATTGCTGCACCGAATGTGTATATTAAACAATTAGGGATTGCCGGAGAATAAAAAAAAGCCCAGATGGGCTTTTTTTAGTTAAACCACTTCTCGATTAAAGCTTGAATCGTACCGTCTTCACTCAAGGCTAAGATGGCTTCATTGAACTGTGCCGTATACGGACTTCCTTTAGGTAAAGCAATCGCGTTTCCAGCACTTTGTAAATCAGAGTTTAATGCCACTTGCGTTAGTCCTTCGTTCGCTGCAATAATCGACGATGCAACAAGTTGTTCGACTACAAGAACATCAATGTTTCCAAGCGCAATTTCTTGAACGATTTGAGCATTCTGATTTCTAAAATCCGTCGTGAATCCAATTTCTTGAGATAACTCATCAAGTAGACCTGCTTGAATTGTTCCAAGTTGAGCTCCGACGGTTAATCCTGCAAGGTCTTCAAGCGATGTAATCGTTACTTTACTTGGGTCAAAGAGCATCATGTTAATCAAACCGCCTTCTTCACTGAAGTAGACCACGGTGAAGTCCACGACTTCGGCACGTTCAGCCGTTGGGCTAATCCCTGCAATGGCCGCATCCGCTTGGTTGGTTTGTAAGGACGCGATAATCCCATCAAAATCAACATCTTTCCATTCAATTGTAATCTCTAAGTACTCCGCAATGGCGTTCATTAAATCAATGTCAAAGCCAATGAGTTCGCCATTTTCATCGATCATTTCATAAGGTTCGTACCCTGAGCTTGTAAGGATCACTAGTTCTTCTTGGCCGGCACATGCCGTAATACTAAATGCTAATAGTAACGCGGTAATAAAAGTCATTAATTTTTTCATTATTCTTCTCCTAGAGTATTTTGTTTAAAAACGCTTTGGCTTCTTCGGTTTGCGGAGCGTTAAAGAATTGATCTTTGCTCGACGCTTCCCAAATTTTGCCTTGATACATGAACACCACATCATCAGCGACTTCTTTCGCAAAGCCCATTTCGTGGGTCACAATAATATTGGTAAATCCTTGATGCGTAATATCACGCATCACATCTAAGACTTCATTGACCATTTCAGGGTCCAAACTGGACGTTGGTTCATCAAACAAGAAGACATCAGGTTCCATCGCTAGACATCTAGCAATAGCAACTCGTTGCTTTTGCCCACCGGATAGTGTTTTCGGATAGGCTTCTTCTTTATCTGAAAGTCCAACACTGGCTAACCGCCGGCTAGCGACCGCCTTGATTTCGTCCTCATTCATGCCTTTGACAACTTTTAATGCATATCCAACATTGTCGATGATTTTCATGTTGGAAAATAAATTAAAGTTTTGAAAGACCATCCCCATTTGTTTACGAATCTCTTGAATGTTCTCTTCGGTAATGAGTTCTCCTTGGAAGGTAATTTCCCCTTGAGTCGGTTCTTCTAAGCGGTTAATGCAACGTAACAACGTCGATTTACCACTACCAGATGCGCCGATAATGACGGTGGTTTTTCCTTGTTTGAAGGTGTAGTTAATGTCCGTCAGGACTTCCAAATCTTTAAATGATTTATATAAATGTTTGACATCAATCATGAGCCAGCCACCTTTCGATTCGTTTTGCCGAATAACTCATGATCTTTACGATAATGTAATAAATGAGTCCGACATACATTAACGGTTCGAAGTACATATAAGTTTGTGAGGACACAATTTGTTGTCGCCGCATTAAGTCTTGGAGTCCAATAATCGAGACAATTGAGGATTCCTTGACCAACATAATGATTTCGTTCATTAATGCGGGGAAACTGTTTTTAAACGCAATCGGTAAGATAATGTCTTTATAGATGTGAAACTTCGAAACACCTAATGCTTTAGCAGCTTCAATTTCACCAGGGTCCACACCGTTCACCCCTGAACGAATGATCTCGGATACATAGGCACTGGAGTTCAAACTGAAAGTAATGATCGCAGCACCATAAGCACTGATTGATAGGTTTCCAGTGAAACCAAAGGAGCTTTGCAGCACTAAGGTCAAGATACGAGGAAGTGCGAAGTAGACAAGGGACAATTGTAGAATCACCGGGGTTCCCCGAAAGATATCGACATACGCAAAGGCTAACCGGCCTAAAATGGGTCGGTTTGAGATCGTATTAATCAAGATACCCAGTACAACACCTAAGATGGTCGAGAAAAACGCCAAACTGAGCGTAATCATTACTCCTTGGGTTAAATAGGGAATCCACTGTGTTAGTCTTGAAAAATCAAATATACTCATATCTTCTCCATAAAAAAAATCGTCCAATAAAAGGACGACTAAAGTTAATCGCGGTACCACCTTTGTTCTAGCTATGCTAGCACTCCACATCCGTTAACGCCGGGTTACGGGATGAGATACTTCAGTTCCCTCATCCACCTCACAAGTACGTTCGAAGAGTCTCATTGTTAGCTTCCAGCAACCGCTAACTCTCTAGAAATGATTCATTCTTCTACTATTCTTGCTTCGTAGGTTGAATGTATTAAAACACATTTATAAAACATGTTGCAAGTTTTTTTTGAAAAAACTTTCAGAAAAAGAAAAAAAGCCTTCGGTAAAGGCTTAATGTTCGGTTATTCTGGTTTAAAAACTTGAGCAGCTTTCACCGCCAACTGCCAGCCACCATAAAGACGGTTGCGTTCGGCTTCGGCCATTTTCGGTTCAAAGGTGCGATCGATTTGCCAGTTGTTGCTAATTTCAGATTTATCATTCCAGAATCCAACCGCGAGTCCTGCTAAATACGCTGCGCCTAAAGCTGTGGTTTCTTGAACCACAGGTCGTTCTACGGGAACGCCTAAGATGTCAGCTTGAAACTGCATTAAGAAATTATTCATCACCGCGCCACCGTCAACACGAAGTTTTGCAAGTGGGTACTTAGAATCGGTATTCATGGTTTTAAGTACATCCGCAGTTTGATAGGCAATCGACTCTAAGGTTGCACGAATAATTTCATCGCGTCCTGTTCCTCGGGTAATACCAAATAACGCTCCACGAACTTTATCATCCCAGTACGGTGCACCCAGTCCAACAAAGGCTGGTACTAAATATACTCCTTCATTCGACGGAAGCCCAGACGCCATGGTTTCAGTTTCGTGTGCTTTTTCAATAATCTTAAGTCCATCACGTAACCATTGAACGGCAGATCCCGTCACAAAAATCGATCCTTCTAATGCATACTCAACGTTACCGTTAAGACCCCACGCTATCGTGGTTAATAATCCGTTTTGACTTGGAATCCCTTTCGTTCCGGTGTTCATTAACATGAAAGACCCCGTACCGTAGGTATTTTTCGCCATCCCAACATCAAAGCAGGCTTGTCCGAATAATGCGGCTTGTTGGTCTCCAGCTGCACCTGATATAGGAATTTCAGCTCCGTGGAAGACTGCCTTATCCGTATGTGCATACACTTCGGAGGAGGGTCGAACTTCCGGTAAGATTTGTTTTGGTACATCAAGAATATCTAATAATTCTTGATCCCACTGAAGTTTATAAATGTCATACATCATGGTGCGCGAGGCGTTAGAGTAATCGGTCACGTGCGCGTTGCCACCCGATAACTTCCAAATTAACCATGTATCGATGGATCCAAATAATAGTTCCCCTTTTTGAG
>CBFHOU010000040.1:0-4625 GCA_965657695.1 Bacillota bacterium
CGAACAATGGGGGAACATTACGGCCGGTCTAGACTTGATTCGTAAAATGCTAGGACCGAATGAACAAGCGTATGGGCTATGCTGGGATCTAATTACGAAATCGGATGGGACCAAGTTTGGTAAAACCGAATCAGGGGCTGTATGGCTTGACCCGGAAAAGACATCACCGTATGCGTTTTATCAATTCTGGCTCAATACGTCGGATGACGATGCAATTCGTTATTTAAAGAAATTTACGTTTGTCTCCCTAGAAGAAATTGATCTCATTGCAGAACAAATGAAACAAGCACCTCAGGAACGCAGTGCTCAAAAACGATTGGGACAGGAACTTACCACATTAATTCACTCTCAGTCAGCCTTTGAAGAAGCATTAACCATAAGTGAAGCCTTATTCAGTAACAACCACGATCAACTCACCGCCAAGCAATTACTCGAAGGCTTTGCGGATGTGCCGCGTATTGAAGTATCCCAGATTAGTATTTTAGACGCACTTGTTGAAACAAAGCTGGCATCAAGTAAATCGGAAGCGCGACGCTTTGTTGATTCCGGTGGGGTCGTTGTCAATAGTCAAAAGATTGAGAATATCGATTTCATCCTCATTAAAGAGGACGCCAAAGAACAGCGATTCAGTTTGATTCGTCGAGGCAAGAAACAATACGCCATTGTGATGTTCCATTAAGCGTGAATCAAAATACATAAAAAAGCATTGAAATCGCTTACTTTATAGAAAAAACATAAATAAAGGGGGTTTTGTGAAAGTTTTTTCACATATTTCCCTTTTTTTGATTGACTAGCGGTAACTCATTGTTATAAACTACTTCAAAGTTTATTAACTTTAAATGGGAGGATTATATGAAAAAATTACTAGCTCTTCTATTGTCACTCACACTAGTGTTTACATTAGTAGCATGTGCCGAAGAAGCAGCAGAACCGGCGCCTGAGCCAACACCAACGCCAGAACCAACGCCGGAACCGACTCCTGCTCCAGAAGAAGAAGAACCCACCTCATTAACAGGGTTTGTTAATTACAAGTTCGCAGACGCAGAACTTCGTAATACCTTCTTTGCCGCAGCAGAAAAATACTTATTCGACGTTATGGCAGGAGTTCCGCTATATGACAACGCAGGATATGTATTGTATAACGAACGTCTTCAATTCCCACTGGATGAATATCTACCAGTTATTGGATTCGGGCCATCAACAATGAGTGCTGATGACGCGGGTATTGAAATTGAAGAAGGACTTCCTGGAAAAGCTGGTGAGTATACTTACCGTGTAGCAGTTCCATCAAATCCGGCATCGTACAATCAGTACATCACTCAGGACTCTGTCTCTAGTGACATTTTAGAATTAGCGATCGCAAGCCCATATAGCTTTGAACCTAATGCTGAACTTACTGGGTATGTGTTAAGTCCAAATGTAGCTGCAGATGACCCTCAACCTGTTGGTGGACGTACAACCGATACAGGACGTCAAGTGTCTCGCACATGGCGTATGTCTCTTCGTGAGGATTTAGAGTGGTACTATAACCCTGCAACGGATACATCAGGATTCCCTGCAGACCATACAGAAATCTCAGCAGAAGACTTTATTGAAACATGGGAAATTGCATTAACGAACAAATGGTTCCGTGCTGTATCAGGTGGGGGAGACTTCGTTAGCTCATCAACAGCTGTTGTTGGTGCGGGTGACTTCTCGAATGGACTTGTTCCATTTAGCCAAGTTGGGTTAAAAGCAATTGATGATTATACAATCGAATTCCAATTTATTGATGAACAATCGGAATGGAATGTTAAATATTGGTTAAGCAGTTTCACCTTAATGCCAATTAACGTAGATCTTTATGAGGCCTTAGGTGGAGCAGATGGTACATATGGTGTTGATGAAGCGTCGATAGCTTACAACGGATCAATGTATGTCGATTTCTATGAACCAGACAAAACAGTCCGTCTAAAAGCGAACCCTACGTACTGGGATGCAGAAGAAGTATTCTACACAGGATATAACTTCCAAGTCATTGAAGATTCAGATATTGCCTTCCAAGAGTTCTTAGAAGGACGTCTAGAGTCTCGTGGAGTCCCTTCATCTCGTTATGAAGAATTTAAAAATGACCCACGTATTCGTCTAGTACCAGGTGCGGTTGTGTTCCGTCTTGGATTAAACGGTACAGGATCTCGTGCAGCGCAACAACAACAATGGGATGTCATTGGTAACGGAGAAATTGACCCGAACGCCAATCCAGAACCAATCATGGCTTCTGTTGACTTCCGTAAAGCATTGTATTTCGCGATTGACCGTGAATACTTAGCTTATGATGTTGTTAAAACAGTTACCCCTGGATCGTACTTCTTTACGCCAGCATATGTTGTTGAGCCCGAAGATGGTATTGCCTTCCGTAATACACCTCAAGGTCCAACAGTAAACGCTGAATATTCACCATCAACATTCGGATTTAACCCCGATGCTGCTGCTGCATTATTTGATCAAGCGTTAGCGCCACTTGTAGCAAACGGAACGTATCAAGAAGGTGATGTCATTGAATTACTCCTTGTACGTCAAGCTGGATCTCAAACTGGTGCCTTGGTTGTTGAATACCTTGAAACCACATTTGAAGAAACGTTTGTATCTGAGCGTTATGGAATTACTGTTGATATCGTTCCAGAAGACGCTTCATTCCCGAACAACTATTTCGACTACATCCTTCCAGGTGTGTCTGACATGGGTGTTGGTGGTATTTCTGGTGGTACATTAGATGCTGCTGGATTCCTAGACCAATTCCGTTATGACAACAAAGGTGGATTCGTATTGTCATGGGGTATGGATACTCGTGAAGCGAACATCCCAGTTCGTTACAACTTCCTTGGTGAAGAACGTTATGAAATGTGGAGCTTCGATGCAATTCAAGCTGCACTAAACGGTGAAGTATATCTACTTAATGGTGCAGAAGCGAACTTCCCAGCACCAACTGGATTGGAGTATGGATTCGCGACAGCATCCTTCTCAATCTCAAACTTCTTCGAAAGCCAATTCACTAATATTACCTATACATTAGAAGTAGAAGTGGATGGAGAATTCCAGGCAGTTCCTGGATATGAAGATGTGACTCCAGCCAACCGATTCGTTACCTTCACAGATCTAGAACGTGGAACGAGTTATCGTGTTGTGGTTGAGTTTGGATTCGCAGACGAACCAACTCGTACTGAAACAACAAGCGCTGAATTTACAACGAACGAGTAATAACTAAAAACTACAACTACGGTTGTAGTTTTTTTTTGGAAAAAAAGCACGAATAATAGCGTTTTTATGTTCAAATCACGTGGTTTTTTGATAGAATAATTATTAAGTCAAAAGTAATGAAAGGACCAATTTATGGCAAAGTATATAGCAGTCAGAACCGTATGGGTGTTTGTTGTCCTTGCGATGATTTTATCGATCAACTTTACCCTTCTTAAACTTGCACCTGATTTTCCACCAACGGATTCCGACCAGCGGAACATTTATTATGCTCGCCAAGTCGCGGACGGTTATATGACGTTAACCGTAGAAACCGATCCGGAAAAGCTGCAAGCATTCAATGATGGTGAACTTGATCCTTGTGAGGATCCCAAATGTTTCTTTGTTCGCCAGGAAGCTTCATATTTAATATATGAACCGGTGCCGATTTCGATTCAATATTTAAATTGGTTGCGAAATGTATTAACAGATTGGAACTGGGGACTTAGTACGCGTATTGCGGTCAATAAACCTGCCTTTGAAGTATTAGCAGAGCGTATTCCCGTAACGGTTCGTTTAAACATAATCAGCTTACTCTTATATATCCCTGTTGGCTTTGGGCTAGGCATTTGGGCGGCCCTGAAAAAGAATACTCGGGTCGATGACTCCATTAGTTTAGGGGTTATGATATTTATTTCGGTTCCGAACTTTGTCGTCATGACGGTTCTGGTTATGACCCTAGGATACGGTCTGGGTTGGTTTCCGGCACAGTTTCCCTCGTCGGATAACCTTGGGTTAATTCAATATACCGCCTTGGTCTTACCGGTCTTAGGATTATCTTTCGGTGCGATTGCCGGTTTAACAAGAACGACTCGTGCCGAATTATCAGAAGTGTTAACCTCAGAGTTTGTCTTACTTGCTCGAAGCAAAGGATTAACGTACCGTCAAAGCGTGATTCGACATGCGCTTCGTAATTCGATGGTGCCGCTTGTTCCCAATATCATTGGTAGCTTTGTCGCCTTATTATCCGGATCCGTCATTGTTGAACGGATTTATTCAATTCCTGGAACAGGTAGAGTGTACCTTCAAGCTTTATCGCAAAGTAACTATGACTATAATGTCATTATGGTAACAACAGCGTTTTATGCCTTTATTGGGTTGTTTAGTGTATTACTAGTGGACTTGTCGTATGGACTGGTCGATCCACGTATCCGAATGGGAGCAAGAAAATAATGAGCGAACCACGAAAAATTGCTAAAGAAAAATTCACGTTCGTTCAACGTGAAGGCAAAATTTTTGATAAAGAATTTGAAACCAAACCCGTTGGATACTTTCGGGATGCGATGAATCGTTTTGCGAAAAACAAAACCAACGTTATCGCATCAGGAATCTTATTTACGATTATTATTTTC
>CBFHOU010000041.1:0-4495 GCA_965657695.1 Bacillota bacterium
GGGGTCCAGGCTTTATTGATTACGTTCGTTTAAACAATAAACTCCTCTTGGATGCTAGCTTTGATCGAAAATGGTTAGAGGTTGATTTTCAGAAGATGGAGTTTTTGCAACAACAAATGAATTTGAGAAAACCTGCGATTGATGCCTATATTCGAGACTATCAAGCGATTATACCGTATGCATCAGCGAAGGTTTTGACCTTGGATTCAGAAATTTTAACCAAATACAAAGAGCGTTTATCGAAACGATTTCTTTTGAGCGCAGATGAAAAAACATCAACAAGGCTTGTTGAGCAATATGTCACTGAAAACTTTCAATCATTAAACGTAAAACAAAAAGAAGCGATGGTTGATCGTTTCTTAAGCTTGCAACAACTTGTTCAACCACTTGAAGATGTAACAAACCTGATTCAAACAACGGTAAAAATTAATGTAGATATTCATCAACTCCATGAGTATCAAGCCGTTGTTGCAATGATTGTTAATAATGCGAGTAACTATACATTACAGACCATGGATCAGTATCGACTTAATAAACTAAAGATCGTCGATGCTAGTTTTCAACAGACGCTAAAAGAACTGGATCAACTGTTATCCATCCAAGCCTTTGAAGCTGTTGATTACCATGACCCTGCTACTACTTCGGAACTGGTACGGGACTTAGATCAGTTCTTTCAGCAGTTCTATATGTCGGTTGATTTGTTTATGAAACTTCAAAATCAGTCAGGAAAACGCCCAACCGCAACCACCATCCAAGGACTGGTGGGAATCATAGAACGGGTTCGAGCAACCAAAGCCAAAATTGATGAACTAGAACCTGCGATGAAGCAGTATTACCAATCGATGTATGATGTGGAAAAAACAGATTTTACTACAATTAAACAATTGCGCCAAGAATTTTCATTGTTATTAGGTCATTTCTCAGACTTTGAATCAATGAAACAAGAATATGCTAAAGATCAGTTTTTGTTTATTAAAGAGCAAATTCGTGTCTTATTGTCGGATTTAAAAGCGTATGATAAACAACTGACTATATTAACCGGATACTTTTCTAATCAAGAATTTCCAACGGATGTCGTAGCATTTATTTCCTACTTGGAACCTTTTAACCAATTGGAAGATTTACAAATGTGGTTGGATTTATCCGATAACATTCAATCTCTTCGTGGCTTTAAACAATCAAGAATAGCTGCTCAAATTAACACGGGGGTCTATTCAACATCGTTAAAACGAAGTTTTCAAAATGAATACTTGAAAGTATTAGCCACTACATTTAATGCACCGGTTGATGTTGCTGCGATAAAAGAAGAATATAAGAATTACAAAGAAGCAAGTATTCAACAAATCAAGCAGCAACGCTATGATGTCATTCGTAAAGTTCGCAAACCTCGAATTACGATGTCGAACTTACAAACACTTCCATTGCTAGATCGTAAAACCTATGATGTGATTATGGTGAACGGAGTGGAACGATTACCTGAAGTGTTGATTGGTCACTTACGTGGGCTAGGACACCAACAAATATACATTGAAGACCAATTTCAGCCCATGATGTTAGGAATGATTAATAAACCTCGTCAAGGGATGTATCCACCTTTGAATGAAGTAACCTTTCATCAAACTCAAATGCGTGCCAACTTGTTATCAACAAAGTTTGATAGCCCTGGAGTTATTCATCCTGTGACGGTGACCAAGGTTCATTCCATACCACTGGCACAAAGTGTGGTCGCAAAGTTAAAAGAAACATCGGGATATGTGACCGTAGTCTTATTTCGAGCGGAACAACGCAACGTGGTATTAGAGTCCATTCGAGCCTTAATTTTAGACGAGGACCCCATGGTTGCCGATACCCTTCTGGCCCATCTTCGAGTTGCGGTGGATCCAGAATACGTCGTTACCTCGCAAACGCTCTATGTAGTGTGGGATCG
This sequence comes from Bacillota bacterium, assembly GCA_965657695.1. GTDB lineage: Bacteria > Bacillota_I > Bacilli_A > MAG-NZ > MAG-NZ > M30B81. The sequence goes on from CBFHOU010000041.1 coordinate 1,928, forward strand.
CTATGTTGAAATCGACAAAATTAGTCGATACTTACCGGTTGCGAGTGAAATAATTATTGTTAACGAGGATCAAACGCTAGATGATAAATCCATTGAGCGTTATGTTCAATCACCCATTTCATACTATGGTGAGATTGAAGACGAAGTATTGTTATGGTTAGTGTCTCAATTGCCGGAAGAGTATACCTATAAGAAAGCCATGAAGCCTTATGATATCGCGGTATCAAAAGGAGAAGATGTCGATTTATTGATTCATTTAATGGTCTATGATGAGGACCAAGTTGATATTTTAGACCAGTCGTTGTTACTTCACGACCATGCCTACGACGCAGTCCCGAAGCTGTTTATTGCTCTTCATGAGTTATACCCAACCGAGTTGGTAGCCTCGATTAAAGCAAGTATTAAGAGGTTACTATGAAACAAGCTCATAAAGGAAAAACTCGCGATTTCTTTAAATTTGTACGTCAACATAAAGACCGACCAGATCTCATAAAAAAAGAACTTCGTGCGCTAGTTCCACAAGAAGATGTTGATATTAATACACAAGAATATAAGGACTATACGTTACTTCACCTTGCGGTACGCTATGATGATGCGGAGTTGATTCACTTATTTGTTGAGAATGGAGTGAATGTTAATATTGCCAGTAATCAAGGGGAAAGTCCTCTTCACTACGCGGTCTTACGAAACAAACCCGTTGCGATTCGCACACTGTTAGACTTAGAGGCTGATGTTAATTCATCTGCTTCCTACGAACAAACACCGCTACATTATGCGGTCTTACATCGTCGCAGTGACTTTATTCCACTGTTGCTTGAAGCCGGAGCGGAAGTCGATTTGGCGGATGAAAACGGTCAAACTCCGTTGTATTATGCAGTGAAACAAAAAGATGAAGTTTCATTCTTTAGGCTGTTGGAAGCCGGAGCGGACCCATCGATTGCTGACTATGATGGATTCAGTATTTATGATTTAATAGAAGAAAGTGATGACCCTAAGGTCAAGATGTGGTTAGCTGAATAATGGATATCATTCAAATAATTCAAGATTATTTTACGCAAAATCCATGGTACGTATGGGGTTTCGAAGTCACCCTTGCAACCGTTCTTTTTGTTTTGTACGTACTAGCAATTCGACGTGATCGAAAAGCTCTCATTCGTGCTGGCTTTATCGTGTTAGCGTCATTGTTATTTGTTGTTAATTTGTTTATTCAGCTCCCATTATTTAATACGTACTATGCTCAGATCGGTAGTCTGTGGAATTTAGTCGTCACGATTTTAGTGGTTACTGAAGTGATTGGATATTTGGACAGTAACGATTGGGGCAGTTCTAATAAAGCACTGGATTTAAACCGTGATGCGCAGTTGATCAAAGTAATCGGTAATGCGGTTGAAGTTCTTCGTACTAAAAAAACTGGAGCTTTAATTACATTTGAACGTGAATCATCATTGGATGACATTATTGGTGATTCGATTGCGTTAGATGCCGAAGTCACCACAGAACTCTTGCTTGCACTGTTTAATACAAAAGCACCGACACATGATGGAGCTGTCATTATTAAAGGTGGACGCATTGCGTGTGCTGGAGCATTTTATAACTTTGCGGATGGAGTCGTGGATAAAACGCTGGGATCAAGACACCGAGCAGCATTAGGGCTATCTCAAGTTCGAGATAGTGTCACCATCGTTGTATCGGAAGAAACAGGCCAAGTCTCTTTAGCCTATGATGGAATATTAGACCGTAATTTGAACAAAGATTCACTTGGAATTACCTTAAGTAATTTACTTGGAACCTCGTAAAGAGGTTCTTTTTATTATGGTATAATGACGGCGAAATATAGGTGAATTCTATGAACATTGCACTAATAGCACATGATGCAAAAAAAGATGAAATGGTGGCGCTGGTCAACACCTACAAAGACCTTCTTGCTAAGCATGATTTACTGGCAACAGGAACAACAGGGAGTCGTGTTATTGAAGCTACAGGTCTTCCTGTTCATTGTGTGAAATCCGGCCCACTTGGGGGCGATCAAGAAATCGGTGCAAAATTGTCAAACGGGGAGATTGATATGATTTTATTTTTACGAGACCCGTTGACCTCACATCCTCATGAACCTGATGTCAGTGCACTACTACGTTTAGCAGATATTTACCAAATTGCACTTGCGACCAACAAACGAAGTGCAGAACTATTGTTAAACTCGTTACAGTAAGAGGCGTATGAGTCCACTTGTCTTAGTAGTCTTTCATTTGTTTGGGTTGTTTCTTATCGTCAATGAGACGATTTTTACTCATCAAAAAAACACCATAAAATACGCCCTCTCGTCGGGTTTTTTGCTGGCAAGCTTTGGGTCTCTTTTTGCGGTTGAACTAGAAAGTGAACTCTTCGATTTATTTTTTCTTGGACTTACAACGGCTAGCGCTATTTTCTTAGTGTATTTGGTTTATGAAACCTATCGGAACAGCTCCCGACAATCGAATTATGCTCAGATCTTTATTCAGTCGCTAAAAAGCTTAAAGTCAAATATCTTTCTAATCGTTGATGAACACGAAAATATCATGGATATTTCGG
>CBFHOU010000042.1:0-4468 GCA_965657695.1 Bacillota bacterium
ACGGCCACTGGAATAAGCATCGTAACTGGTGCTTGGTCGAGTTTAATTTTACCCAAATGCTCTCTGGATTCGGGTTCTCCGATATACGCTCGAAGGAGAATGGGTAAATAATAAACCGCATTTAAAAAACTAGATATTAATACCATAAAGATAATCCAGCCTTCTCCTGCACTGGCAGCAGAAATACTGAGTTGAAATTTTGCAATGAAACCAGATGTTAAGGGAATCCCAATCATTCCTAAACTACCGATACCAAAGACCAGCATCGATAAGGGAACGAGGTATCCTAAGCCTTGAAACTGATGAACCTTACGGCGTTTCTTCGTGTAGATAAAGACACCGGTACTAAGGAACAGCGCTGACTTCATCACCGCATGACTTAAGATATGAAACAAAGCGGCTAACAGTCCTAGTGGGGACATTAACCCAATGCCAACCATAATGTATCCAACTTGAGAGACCGAAGAGTAGGCTAAGATTCGTTTCACATCCCGTTGACCTAAGGCAAAGAAGCTGCCCATCATCATGCCCAACACCCCAACAAAGATGATATATAGATCCAAGGATAATTCTTTGGCAAGTTCGGTACCTAAGACCACATACACAAACTTAATCAAAACAATTAAATACGCCTTAATTACAATCGCGGATAACATCGCACTGGACGCACTTGGTGCACTCGAGTGAGCATCAGGAAGCCAAATATGTAAGGGAAAGACCGCTGCTTTAATGCTGAGGCCAATGACAATTAGTCCGGTAGCGGCATAAACGGCCAAGGAATAATCACTCATGAGTGGTTGTAAGGAATCATGAACCATGCTCATGTTCAGGTGACCAGTTAATAAGTACAAAATAGCAACACCGAGTAAATACGATAGGGATGCCATTTCATTTAAGAGTAAATAACGAAAACTTGCGATGAAGTTTTCTTTCTTTTGTTTGATTGAAACAAGTGCTGTTGCACTAATGGCAACAATCGCCATAAAGACATACGTATTAAATAAATCATTTGTATAAATGATGATTAACATCGCAAAGAGTAAGACAAGAAGCAACGTATAATAACGAGCTAATTGATGGGTAGCCACATCTTTACGAATACTCTCGATGCTATATAACAAAATCAAACTCGATACACTTGTCATGATGAATGTGAGTAAGGCACTGAAGGAATTCACCACAAGTTCAATTCCGACTACGGCATTCGCCGAGGAAAAGACATAAATAAATGCTCCATTTTGATTGATGTTATATAGTAATAACCCGCCCACAACACTGGAGGCAAAGACAGTAAGCGTTGCGGCCCAAGCTACCGCTTTGGGAAACTTATGAAAGAGGGGTAATGATACCCCGACGACAAGTAGTAATAGAATTTGACTAATGAGGAGAGCCGAGTTCATCTCGAGTGATCCTCCCATCTTGTAATAAGCGAATCTGTCTGGCATCAATGGTGCCAAACGTACGGTAAATATTCATCACCAAGGCTAGGGCATAAACCGTAATCGAAACGGATACCACGATACCGGTCAAAATGAAGGACGTGGGCAGCGGATTGGTAAAAGGTATTACCTGAGGGTAAATGGGAGCTTGGGTTCCTGGGTTACTGCCAATCGCAACAAAAAAGTAAAACACAGCAGTGTTCATAATATTGACACCAAGAATCTTTTTAACCAGGTTGGTATTTGCCACTAAAATAAATAGCCCTAATAAAAATAAGGTAAATGCACCTACAAAATGGATTTGTTGGGTTAGTAAATCACTCATTGGGCTCCCTCAACAATCCTAAAAATAGTGACATCATGGTGGATGCAACTTTAATTCCAATCGCAATCATTAAGAGCGGAATCATCCCTGCACTCAGTAAGGTTCCTGGCGTACCAAATCCAAATCCAGCATTAATATTGGTTAAAAAGGAATCCACTGTAATGACTCCGACAAATCCGACCAGGATATAAACTAAGATCCCACCGCTTTCGAGCCACTCTGATAAATCAGGAGAAAAGAGTTGTTTGGACTCTTCGATCCCAAAGACCACCGTATATAAAATTAAGCCAGCTCCAATGATTGCCCCACCAGAAAAGCCGCCTCCTGGAGACAAGTGGCCATTAAGAATGATAAATATTCCATACAGTAAAATGAACGGCACGATAATACGTGTAATCGTTTTAACAATCGTATTATGCATGATCGTCCTCTTTGACAGGATGAAGCACGGTAAAGACGGTCACAATTGAAATAAAGAGAATTGTGACTTCACCTAACGTATCAAAGGCGCGGTAATCGGTGATTACACTCGCAATCACGTTAAAGGCCCCCGTATCGAGTAATGAATTTTCAATAATGTAGGTTGCTGGCCCTGGTAAAGCTTGACTTATGGGTGGCAGCGATAACGCCACCACGACAAAGCCAACCCAGACCACTGCAAACACTGCGATGAGTCCTTTATGCTTCATGTGGTTGACCGCTCCACTTTACTTAAGACTGCTAGAAAGACAATGGTAGTGATTCCCGCTCCAATGGCCGCTTCTGTGATTGCGACATCGGGTGCATTTAATAGCAACCATAAAATAACCATTAAAAAGGAATACGACGAGAAGATAATGATTGCAACAAGCAAGTCCTTGGTTCGGTGAACCGCGACGCCGGCTGCAATTAATAATCCTAAGATTAAGAGGGTTACGATATTATTCATGAGTGTCCTCTTGGGTCTGATTATGAAACATCGCCTGGGCAATGTAATGAGATGCCGTGGGATTGGTTAACCATAAGAACACAATAAAGAACGCTAAGGTGACAGAGACTAAACTTGGTCCTTTTAAGATGATAAACCCCACAATCATTAATCCAGCACCTAAGGTATCTGACTTTGTCGTCGCATGCATGCGAGATAATGGATCGGGTAAACGAAGAAGCCCAATGCTTCCCACCGTGAAAAAGAATAATCCGGCAACGATGAAGAATCCACCCAATATATTGATGATCATGTGAGGTTCCCGTGGTCAATGTATTTGGCAAAACCGATGGATGCGACAAACGAAATCATCGCAAAAATCAACGAAACACTCACATAGGAGTCTTGGCCTGATATAAAGGACAATAATATAATGATCATCGATACTTTCGTCCCTAAGACATTAATACTAATAATTCGGTCTGAAATGGAAGGTCCCTTGATCACTCGGATAAAAACGATTGCACCCACGAGTAGCAAGGCAACAATCATAATCTCAAAAAATAGCGTCATTGTTTTTTCTCCAGCGCCACAAACGGTGCTTCCAGGCGTCTGCTTTCAATGCCTTCCATGGCCTCGGTGGTTAGAGCATGAATGGTTAATTCATCACCGACCATATCGATGGTTAATGTACCTGGGGTAAGCGTAATGGAATTGGCATAAAGAACTCGTAACACATTCGTTTGAAGTTGAGTTTTATGTTTAAAAATTAAGGGTTGGATGGATAGTTTTCGCGTGAGAACAATTTTTGCAAATGAGATGTTTGCAAGAACAATCTCAATGGCTAATTTAAGAATCAACTTGATCCACTTGAGCATTTGATTCAGTCCTTGTTGGGGAAGTTCGTGGCTCTCAAATAAGAGATGATAGGTTAGAAATAAAACAAAGACTGTTGCGATAACCCCAGCTACTAAAAATTGCCACTGAAAAGAGCCCGCCAGGGATAACCAGAGGGTTAAGAGAGTAATAAAGAAAAATAGTAGATTTTGTTTACGTTTTCTTGTTTTCATCATGCCCTTTAATCATATAAAAACTAGTGCATTAATGCAATTTACTTGAAGTTCAAACTTCCTTGTCGATGACTCCATCATCCAGCTCGTTTAAACGCTCAAGATGATACTCATGTCGAAGTAGGGTTTTGACTTCGGTTTTATCTAATACAACAATACTCTTCACAAGGTCTTCATAGCGAATGGATTCAATGGAAAGAAAGGAAACTTCAGATTGAAGTTTGTTCCAACGCTCATAGGTTGCATGAAGCTCATAGCGAGCCACAAAGACGGATTCATACAGCGTTGCGAGCTTAATCGTTTCCGCTGCTATTTTGGTATATGCACGAACCAACCCTCCAGCGCCAAGTTTAATCCCACCAAAGTAGCGAACAGTGAGGATGACAACATTGATTAGATCGTGATGATGTAAGACCTCTAACATCGGACTTGCGGCAGTTTTTGCGGGTTCGCCATCATCACTAATACTCATTTGTTGATTGAATAACGCCGCATGGACCACATGATTGGCTTTTGGATGCTTCATTCTTGTGTTAATTATGATGGCCTCTAATTCCGCCTTGGACGAACAAAGGGACAAGATACCAACAAATCTTGATTTATCAATCACAAGTTCTGTGCTTACAGAGTCTTTTATATGTCGTGCCATGAATTGATTATGGCATAATGATGAATAACGAGGTAAACATATGAATAAAGAACAATTATTACAAGCATTTAAAACCCA
>CBFHOU010000043.1:0-4344 GCA_965657695.1 Bacillota bacterium
ATGAAGGTTGGATTAGTGAAGTATTAGATCGAAAAAACCAACTTCGCCGTCCGCCCATTTCAAACATCGATCAAGTCTTACTGGTCTTTAGTGCTGTTGAACCTGAGTTTTCGTTTAAATTACTAGACCGATTACTCGCGCATGCTGCCCATGCAGGCATTGATCCTGTAATTATTGTCACCAAGCTTGATTTAATCAAGAAAGAGCAAGAACAAGAACTCGTATCAACGTTAGAATATTACCGAAGCTTTGCCCCAATCTATTTGACTTCATTAGCAAAGCCAAATCATGAGATTAGCAAGATGTTTGCGAATAAAGTTAGTGTCTTTGCGGGTCAATCTGGGGTAGGTAAGAGTACCTTAATCAATGTTCTTAGTGGGACGACCATTGAAACTCAAGCAATCTCTCAAGCCTTAGGCCGTGGAAAACATACTACGAGGCATTCGGAATTACTTCCATTACTCGGCGGATACGTTGGCGATACCCCAGGGTTTGGATCGCTCAACTTTGATGGCTGGAATTTGGAAGATTTAAGGGAGAGCTTTACAGATTTTGTTGCCTTGGCTGATAATTGTAAATTTCGTGGGTGTTATCACCGCGCAGAACCTGGTTGTGCCGTCAAAGAACATGTGTTAGCCAGTCGACATGATAACTATTTGATGTTTATGAATGAAATTGATGAAATGAAGAAGTGGTAAGTATGATTGCACCGAGTTTATTAGCAAGTGATTTTTCCAATGTTCAAGCAACGCTTCAGCAACTATCGAATCAAGGCGTCACATGGTTACACCTTGATGTCATGGATGGTGTTTTTGTTGATTCAATAACATTTGGACCCCAGTTTATACAGCAACTACGACCTCATACGACGATGTTTTTAGATACTCATCTAATGATTACAAACCCTGAAAAACATATCCAAGCCTTTGCGGAAGCCGGCTCGGATTTGATTACTTTTCATGTGGAAGCAACAACGAATCCCAAGGCTTGCATTGATTTAATTCATCAGTATGGGAAACAGGCGGGCATTAGTATTAAACCCAACACGCCTGTATCTGCAATTACTCCTTACTTGAAAGATGTTGACTTGGTCTTAGTGATGTCCGTTGAACCGGGCAAAGGCGGCCAGTCATTTCTTCCCAGTGCGGTAGAAAAAATAGTTTCTTTGCAAGGCGGCGCCTATCAGTTACAAGTTGATGGGGGGATTAACCAAGAGACCGCTCAAGCTTGTATCTCAGCAGGAGCGACCAATCTCGTGGTGGGAACTTATTTATTTCAAGACTTGAACCGATTCAAGGAGCTGTCGGCACTTGAACGTTAATATTGTAGCGGGTGCACCAAACCCTTATGTTCCGGAATTAGACGGAATGGTGATTGCGGTCGACCGCGGTGTTCAGGTTTGTTTGGAGAAAAACATTAAGATTGATCTCGCAGTCGGGGATTTTGATAGTGTTGATTCTGCCTTGCTAAAAGGTCTGAAGGTTAAGAAGTTAAACAAAGAAAAAGATGAAACAGACTTACAAGTCGCTATCGAAGAGGCGTTAAAACACCAACCGAAGACAATTTATTTATATGGGGTAACTGGGGGTCGCTTGGATCATTATGAAGCAGCGCTAAAGTATTTAGCAAAGGGCCCAATTACCATTATTGACGCGTTTAATAAAATTACGATGAAGTCCGGGGACTTTGAAGTCGTTAGTCCCGACTATGTTTCTTTCTTTCATTACTCAGGTGAACCGATGATTACTTTAAAAGGCTTTAAATACCCTTTGAAGAAATATGTTTTGAATCCCTTTGATTCCAAATGTATTTCCAATGAAGTCCTGCCGAGTGGTGGACGTGTCTCCATCACGGGGGGGCATGTCTTAATGATGATTAGTAAGGAGGCGCAATGAAATACCTTAGTCTGATTATTGTCTTGTTATTAGTAGCATGTGCACCGCTTGACCCAATTCAAGTTGATGGAGAGATGGTACGCTATTGCAATGATCCGTTATTGGAAGAAGGAGAACCATGCATTACCGATGACCGAGGAGTGTTTCTTGGTTTCATGGTAGGTAGTGTTGTCTTCCTATCCAGCATTTCAGGCATTGGATATTATTATTTCAATAAAAAAAGGGACTCGTAAGAGTCCCTTTATTCTTATACGCGGTTTAATTTGCCCGATTTCAATCCACGAGCACTGACGAATACGGTTTTGATTTTTCCGTCTTCTTCAATTTTCACTTTTTGTAAGTTCGGTTTGAACGTACGTTTTGTGCGTGTTAATGAGAAGGGTTTATTATTCCCAGTTATTCTTTTTTTACCAGTGACATAACATTCTTTAGCCATCAGTCGAACCTCCTACCTGATACGTGCATTACACTATACCATACCTATGATTTTATGTGCAAGAGATACCGTATCGACACCTTTTTGATTATGATATAATAGGTACGCTGTAAAAAACGAGGTGAGACCTTGAGTACAACTAAACTTAATGGCCTACTTCTCAAATCTTTATATGAGAGTGGCGCAAATAATTTAACCAATGATTATCGTCGGATTGACGATTTAAACGTATTTCCTGTTCCCGATGGCGACACCGGAACCAACATGCAACTCACAATTAATTCAGGTGTCAAAGAGATTAAAGGGGATGTTCATGACTCGATCCACGAGATGAGCAAGAAGTTCTCTCGGGGATTATTAATGGGGGCGCGAGGCAACTCGGGCGTCATTTTATCCCAGCTCTTTCGTGGACTGTATGTAGGCTTTGAAGAAAAGAAAAGTGTCAAAGCCTTAGAATTGGTATCAGCCTTTGAAGCCGGATACAAACAGGCCTATAAATCGGTGATGAACCCTGTGGAAGGAACGATGTTAACGGTGGCTCGTGAAGCGACCGAACATGTGATGTCTACAATCAAAGCGAGTGACTCCATTGAAAAGGTCTTTGAAGAATATATCAAAGGTGCACGTAAAAGTTTAGACAATACCCCGAACCTGTTAGACAAGTTAAAAGAAGCAGGTGTGGTTGATTCTGGAGGTGCAGGGTATCTCCTAATTGTTGAGGGGATGTATCAAGCCTTAATAGGAAAACCAGTTCAACTTCAAGAACAAAGCGACTATGTTTCGGATTCGGCAGCGGCTCATTTAGATAATGATGAGTTTGGGTACTGTACAGAGTTTATTATTCGTACGGAGTCAGATGATGATGTTGAGGGACTCCTACGTGAACAATTACCAAATCTGGGTGATTCCATTGTTGTTGTACAAGATGACGATTTAGTCAAAGTCCACATTCATACGTTAACCCCAGGGGATGCCTTGAACATTGCCCAACGTTACGGAGAGTTTGTAACGCTAAAAATTGAAAATATGCAAGTCCAACATGAGACCATTTCTCATTCTGAGCTTCATGACCACGCAGCTCACTCGGGTCCGCGTAAGAAATATGGAATTGTGGCAGTGGCCGTTGGTGATGGATTAACCGAGTTGTTTAAACAATTTGGTGTGGATGTAGTGGTTTCTGGGGGTCAATCGATGAACCCATCGACCGAAGACTTGGTCAAAGCCGTTCAAAAAGTGAATGCCGATCACGTCTTGGTTTTTCCGAATAATAAAAACATTTTGCTTTCCGCAGAACAAGCAGTGGATTTGATTAGTGACCAAGAAGTTCTTGTCGTACCTACAGTGAACATTGCCCAAGGATACTCGGCGTTAAGTATTATGGATTTAAATCCTGAGCCAGAAGAAATCGTCGAAGTTATCCTGGAATCGATTGAAAACGTTCAAGCGGGTGAAATTACCTATGCGGTTCGCGATAGTGAAGTTAAAGGACTTAAAATCAAGGATGGCGAGTGGATGGGTCTGCTAAATGGGGACATCATTGTGGCCAACGCCAGTGTATTAGATTGTGCCAAAGATTTACTAACCACATTGATGCGTGACGATTGTGAAATCGTGACAGTATTAGTGGGTGACAATGCTGGAAGTGATGAAGTGGATTACTTACAGGAATGGATTGGCGAAGCCTTTCCGGATGTTGAAGTTGATGTCATTGAAAGCGGTCAACCGCTCTATAAATTTATCTTTGCTTGTGAATAATGACCGCCTTTGGGCGGTCTTTTTCTTTGTTATAATAAGGTATGTCCTTAAAAGACTTAAAAGGCGTGGGTGAAACCACGTATCAGCATTTACTTGAGCTTGGCATCACCAAACCCGAAGACCTACTTTGGTATGCCCCGCGCCGTTATCAAACGTATCAGCTTGGCCTAAAAAAAGGCCAATGTACCGTTGAGGCGTATATCGTTTCTGCACCAATCACAAGTCGAGTTAAAGGAAACTTACAAATTCTACGCTTTG
>CBFHOU010000044.1:0-4148 GCA_965657695.1 Bacillota bacterium
TTGTTTGATTAAACGGTCGAGTAAATCATGAACCGCAACGCCGTGGTCCGGCAATGCAATTTCTTCTTTCGTGGTTGATTCAATCATAAATTTTACAAGTCCTGTGGGTTGCCCGATTCGTTCATAAACCCCTTCACATAAAACATGTTGGGATGGCATCTCGAATAATTTGAACTTAAGAGAACTGCTTCCGGCATTAACACTGATGATTTTCATTTTTTCTCCTTGAGAAACCACGCTTCCATGCGTTGAATCGCGGCATAAAACGCTTCTTCCTCTTCAATACGCGGTAAATCAATTAACAAGAACTCATCTACATTTCGTTTCGTCGGTTCCATGATTAAAATACTGCGGGCTAGCTTTTGATCGATAAATAAATCAGACGGTAAGTTAATTAAGCCAACTAATGTTGCGGTTTGAATGATTTCGTCCTTGTAGGTAGATTCTACGGTAAAGAAGTCGGTCGGAATGACACAAACCATCACACCACCGTCGTTGAGCTTCGACATATAATGAGCGACAAAACGGTGGGGAAAATAATCATCATTGTAGATATACATCGGAACATCCGCAATCACACAATCAAATCCTGTGATAGTGGAGGTGATAGCATCTTCTAAAATATAATCCACATCATACCCAAGTAAGTCGGTAAACACTCGCGCCGTTTGAATCTGATCCAAGTTTGAATCAATCGCAACAATGTCTCCAACGGAAGGTAGCATGTTACATACAGCCGTTAGCATACTGGCGGTTCCGACAACAGGATCCAGGATGCTTGGCGTTTGCTCTTTAAAATAACTCGCCACCACATAACCGACAATAAAGGATATAGTGTCGGGGGTAAACTCAGAATTCGCAATTTGATCCGACTTATACCCTTTTAAAGTTAAAGCGATTAGTGACTTACGCAGTTCATCTTTCTCGAAGTCCATACGACGAAGTGGTGAAACTAATTCTTCTAACGTTTCTGGAATTTCATCAACCCCAGGAATTTCATTGAATAAAATATGACGGCTAAGTTGAAAAAGTGCCGTTAAATAGGAAACCGAAAACAATTCTTGGTAAGAATTGATATAACTATCCATAACTTCAAATAGGACGACAGATTGTTCTTTATCGGGTTTCATCGGTTCTCATTATATCATTATCCCTATGGAATATAGCGAAGAAAAAGGGGTCGAGGCCCCTTTACTTTACTGCTTTACGCGGTTAAGAATTTCTTCTAATTTTTGTTTGTAATCATTGCCTAAATCACGGTAAATCTGTCCTTCGAAGTCTGCAGAGATTAATTGATCAAGGAAGGCTGGTATTGAAATAATATCTTCCATGTCAGGATCTGCTTTGACAATATCATACACCGCAGGCATGGTTGGTGCGTACCCAACATACGAATGGTTTTCATACGCATTATCCACATCTCTAAAGAAGTTAATAAACTCATACGCCAACGATTCGTTTTGGGTTGTGGATGGAATAACCATATAGTCAACCCAAAGGTTATTCGACAGTGGAGAGTAGAATCCGAAGTCCACATCGGTTTCTTCGTCTAATGCCACATATAAGGTGTCAAAGAAATCACCCGAGTACGTTAACGCTACATCCAAGTTTCCTTGAGCAATTAAGTTCTTTAATTGATCATCACCAAAGATTTCATAATCCATTCCTGCTAATGCAGCTTCCGCTTCGGCCAATTCAGCATCCGAGGTTGTGTTAACACTGTAACCTAAATAGAGTAAGGCAGAGGCAACTGCATCACGAGAGGCATTATACATTCCGACACGAGCACCCATTGGTAAGATTGCACGGTTAAATAATGCTTCAAAACCGTATTGTTCAACTACGTCTTGCATTTCCAAACGGTACATAATTCCGAGTGAACCAAAGAAGTATGGGCTAGCCCAACCATCGATTCCCGCTTCTGTTGTTACATCTGACACAGTTGGATAAAATGTCGCATCCAATAACTGTCCAGGATCTAATTGAAGAATCAAGTTTTCATTCTTTAATTTTTCCACCATGTAATCTGATGGAATAGCAATATCATAGTCTGTGTTTCCAGCAGAAATACGTTCGTACATTGATTCATTCGAATCAACTTCTTCATAGACGACACGTACGTTAAATTCTTCTTCAAAAGCAGCGACCAAATCCATATTCATATAGTCACCCCAGTTTAAAACATAAAGCGTTTCTTGCTCACTACACGCTGCAAGAACTAAAACCAAAATAACATTTGCGATAACCGCTAATTTCTTCATGGAACGCCCCTTTCGTTGTTTAGTTCTACTAAACAATAAGTTTACTTAAAATAAACAGCAAGATTATTATATATACCCCCCTTATGAAATGCAATATTTTTACGTCGCATTCTAGTAAAAAATATTTTTGATACAATAATCGTAACCATATGAACAAACTAGTTATTAAATGGATTGAGCTTTATCAAGCCAAAACAGTCTATGCAGCTCCAACATGTAGATTTAATCCAACTTGTAGTAATTACGCCAAGCAGGCGTTTCAAACGCGGAACTTTTTTGTTGCAGCATTCTTAAGTGGCTGGCGCATTTTGCGATGTAATCCATTTAATAAAGGCGGATACGATCCCGTTCCTGAACCAAAGAAAAAGGGCCATTAAGGCCCTTTTAATTTGCTAGAAAATCTCGAACATCTTGAAGTGATAAATCCAGTGCTTCTTGGAACGGCATATGTCCAATCCCTGGATAAACGACCAAGCGATTATTAGGGAGTTGCTCTGCAAAGACATATGCACTATCGACCGAAACAAAGGCATCTTCTTCACCCCAAACAATTAGTGTTTCTATCTCAATTGAAGATAGGCGGTTGGCTAACGATCCCGAATCCGTCACTTGTGTGAACTTTAAAAAGACAGGGGTTGGAATTTGTGAAGTTTGATAAAACATGGGGTCAAACACTTCAGGGGTACGAAAGGATTCGACGTAATACGCTCCTTCAAAGATTAAGCGCTGAATCCAGTAATTACGTACCGTAAGGTCAATGACAAATCCTGGCAGGCTTAATTGCCCTCCCCCTTCACCGAGGCCGGCAGCAGCAAATAAGATTAATTTCTCCACACGGTTAGGATACAAATCTACATAGTTTAAAACAACGTCCCCACCCATCGAATGACCAGCAATCGCATAGGGATCTAATCCTAATTCTTGAATTACGGCTTCAATGATCTGTGCTTGAGAACGGCGTTGGTAATCGAAGTCAATGGATTTTTCTGATAACCCGTAGCCGAGTTGATCCATTGCAACAACATAATAATCTTCAGAAAGCTGCTTCGAGAATTCATGATAGTCCCAACTTGAACCCCCAAACCCATGGATTAAGACGACAACAGGGTTACTCGGATCGCCATATTCACGAACATAGGTTGAAAATCCTCCTGCTTCAACAAGACGTCCCGTCTCAATAAAACGGTTCTCATTTCGAACGAGTCTTGTTTGATAAGTGTTTACTCCCTGAAACAAAATAAAACTAAAAAATAAGACTTGGAAAATAATCAATGCAATTAATGATTTTTTCATGGTTTCACCGCTATTATTGTAGCAAACTTCCTATGATACAATGGGCTAGGTGAACGCATGAAAACCTTTATTACCGGCATTATGGTCGGGGTTGCAAACATTATTCCTGGTCTTTCAGGAGGAACGATTCTTGTCCTTAGTGGACTATATGAAGACGTTCTATCCGCGATTAAATCGCCATTTAAAAACATCCTATTTCTTACAATATTAGGAATCGGTGTTGTACTCGGACTTGGCACATTTGCACTCACGATTGATTTCTTATTTAACATTGCGGAAATCCCCTTGCTGTTTTTCTTTATGGGACTTGTGATTGGCGGAGCTTTACTCTTTTACCAGTTAGAAATTGTGATCGCGAAGGAAGTGTTCCATCCAATGACTGTGATACTAGCATTCCTAGGAGTCTTACTTCTTGATTTTATTCCATCTGGATTATTAGAACCTTCAACACCACTACTATTAACTACTGGCTTCTTAGCCGGAGCAACGATGATTTTGCCCGGATTATCGGGGGCGTTATTATTCTTAATTTTGGGACAATACCAATTCGCGATTGACTTGGTGGTTCAATTACTTGAGTTTGATTTTTCTGTA
>CBFHOU010000045.1:0-3949 GCA_965657695.1 Bacillota bacterium
GGGAGATATATGGAAGGGGTACTTCCTTATTCCTTAAATAACCTTCCGGAAAAAGATGTAACGGAACGACAAAGGTTGGCATGTTATATTGCATGCGAACCTCAAATCCTAACTTTAATAGTATTAGGGTAATGGTGTTATAGACTTCTAAAAAGTTCTTTTGTTGTTCATAAGGTAAAGCTTCAAGATATTCAACAATCGTCACAGCATCATTTCTCCTAGTAGGTAATTATGCCTTTATCATAACAAAAAAGAAGCCGTTGGCTTCTTTGTCTTCGTCAAAAATTATTTGAGCGATGATCGCAATGGCTAGGATAATAATAACGACTTTGAAGAACCAATCACTGTTCTTTACGAACCATTCTTTTAAAATTTGTTTCACCCTATTCTCCTTGGGTGGATTGAATTGAATCTTCTTTTGTCTTTAATATAAGCATTTCAAACCAATAATATTTTTAATACAGTAATTTTAATTGACTTGTAGCCTCCCCTCAGCGCATTGACAACTATGGTAGTCTAACGATAGGAGATTAAACAATGAAAACAATTATTATCGGTGGGGTTGCTGCAGGGATGACCGCAGCGGCAAAACTAAAACGACTTGATTCATCGCATCAGATTCATGTTTATGAAAGAGGCAATGATTTAAGTTATAGCGGGTGTGGAATGCCGTATTACTTGGGTGACATCGTTCAAGATGAGGCCCGTTTAATCGCTCGTTATGCCAGTGACTTTCAACAACAAGGAATTGATGTATTTCTATCGCATGAAGTTACTTCAGTTGACCCTACGACTAAAACAGTTACTGTGACAAACCTTGATACAAATACGTCGTTTCATGATACTTATGATTCATTAGTCATAGGTACCGGGACCACAGCGAATAGAACTAATGTTCCTGGAAGTGATCAAACTCTACTATATGTACTCAATCAACTGTCCGATATGCGCTTAATTAAGCAAGAAGTTCAAACTGGTCGCCGAGTGGCGGTGATTGGAGGAGGCTACATTGGGGTAGAAGTGGCCGAAAACTTAGCTCATCAAGGACTTCTAGTTCATCTGATCCAAAATAGTCAGCAACTACTTGGGGTGTATGACAGTGAAGTGGCTGCCAAAGCCGTACCCGCCTTGGAAGCCATGGGGGTATCGATTCATCTTGGTGAACAACTCCAAGAATATAAAAACGATGGTTCAACAACCATCGTTGTAACAAGTCAAGCAGAATATGAAGTCGACTTTGTAATCGAATCCATTGGTGTTCGACCCAATACCGCGTTCTTACATCCCCTTGGATTAGAGATGCTTTCAAACGGGGCGATTATTACTGATGCCCATGGATTGACCTCAATTCCAGATATTTATGCTGCAGGAGACTGCGCAGCATATTATCACCGGATCAAAAAAGAGAATGTATATGTTCCCTTAGGAACTCATGCGAACAAAACCGGTCGGATTGTGGCAGAAAACATTGCGGGTTTAAACAAAATGTTTCCAGGGATTGTAGGATCAAACATTATTAAAGTTCATACATTAGCTTTTGCTAAAACAGGATTTGGTATCGATGAAGCGACGCGTTTAGGCCTAGATTATGATTATGTTGATGTAACGGCAAAACATCAAACGTCATATTACCCTGGAGCCACCGATTTATTTATGCGGATTGTGTTTGAAAAACAAACCGGAATCTTAAAAGGGGCACAACTCGTCGGTGAAAATGGGGTCTCGGACCGCATTAACATTATGGCCCTAGCGATTACCCAAGAACTAAGTGCTGCAGCATTTGCACAATTGGACTTTGCTTATGCCCCGCCCTTTTCTCCGGTCTGGGACCCACTTCTTGTTGCAGCAAACCAGATTAAAGCGTAAGTGCCGCACCGACTTTATCATAAAAGATCGATGGAATCTCACTTATTTGAGCCATGAACGCTCCCAGTAACATGTTACGATCTGAAATAGCTCCACCAAGTAACGAATTATAGCGAACCGCTTCTTCAAATGAGTTTGTATGGTACATGATATGAATCACAAGGGGAATGGAATACTTAATTGCACATGCACGGCCTGAATAAGCATCAATAAACGCATTTGAATCATCCATTTCAATGGCTTTATGTAGAGCTGTTTGATATTTTTCAGGACCCAATTCTATTACTTTTTCAATTGCTTCTTTAAGGCCATGTGTCGGGAGTAGATTCAATAGCTCGTCAAACATTTTGAAATACTGATAGTAATCTTCATCCTGCGAATAAAGCTGGGTTAATTCCCATGCTTTTTTTGTATCCAATCCAAGTTCTTTCACGACCAAGTACGGCATAAACCCAACCAAGTGGTCATCATCAACGGCAAACGCAGGTATCTCAACATCCAAGCTTTTAGCTAAGATCGAAAGTACATGCTTTTTGGCATAACTTTCCACATAGCCATGATACGCACCGCCACTTTTAAATTGCTGATAGAGCAATTTGGAATAATCCAGTTGTGAAAACGAAGGATTCTCTTTCATTGCAAGATACAACCATCTGAGCATATTGCCTTGAACACTGACATCACCTAACGAGTTGTTCTCATACGATAAGTAGGCTGATGTTGCTGCTTCATAGTGCTCTTTGGTTTGGACTTGAAATAAAACGTCTTCATGTAAAGCCAACTCTTCAATGAAATGGTGATCGTAAATCCAATGTATTCCTAGTGTTGATGCATTTGCTAGTAACGCTGGCGCAATATACTTGTTCATATTACTCTCCTTGATAAATCATTTTATATCTTGAATTCCCTTCAAAACCTCACTTAGTTATATCACTGTTGTCAACCGGTGGTGGACGCACATTCTTGATAGAATGAGATGACCCAACAAGGAGAATAATGAAAGCCATCATTCAAGAACAATACGGGGACGAAACATCACTACAACTTGTGGATGTTCCATCTATAACATTAAAACAGCCAACAGACATCGTGATTGATGTTCATGTGGCTAATATCTCTACTGGCGATAAAAACATCAATACGATGCAAGGAAACATCCTCTTCAAACTTCTGCTTCAACTCGTCTTTGGCTTTGGTAAACCCAAAGCCAAAGTACGAGGCATTAGTGGCAGTGGGGTAATTAGCGCAATCGGTTCTGACGTCACTACTTTTTGTGTGGGTGATCACGTCAATTTCATTAACTCGATGAAAGCAGGGGTCATGGCAGAGCAAGTACTTCTTTCCAGCAAATCCAAACTAGCAAAAGTGGAGAAATCAGTCCCGATGGAAGCGGCCGCTCCCATCGCGTTTGGGGCATTAACGTCGATTCATTTTATTAACGAAAAAAGTGTTACACCAGGAAGTAAGGTCTTAGTTTACGGAGCTAGTGGGAGTGTGGGTAGTTATGCCGTTCAGCTCGCAAAATATTACGGGGCTCATGTTACTGGGGTGGCAAAACAGCGACACTGGGAAAAACTATCGGAAGTAGGTGTGGATGAGTGGATTGACTACTCGGTAACTGACGTTACTGGTTTAAAAGATAAATTTGACGTTGTATTAGATGCCGTAGGCTTCTTTCGCAAAGACAAAGCCGCTAAGATTTTAAAAGATACAGGAAAATACTATAGTATTAGCTCACCAACCAAGGAAGATGTAGCGAGATTAACATTCTTAAATCAGCTTCTTGCCGATGGAAAGCTAAAAACGATTATAGATAACGTTTACCCCTTCAAAGACTTCAAAGAAGCTCACCGTCATGTATATGACGGTCATAAGACAGGGAATGTTGTACTCAAACTAAAATAAAGACACCCGATAGGGTGTCTTTTAACTAAACCACAAGGTTACTTCTCGTTGGAATGCCTCAATGGAATCTGAAGCATGAATAAATAATGCGTAATTTGAATTATAAATAAATTACTTAGTTCCGAACAAGCGGTCTCCCGCATCACCAAGTCCTGGTACGATGTACTTATTTTCATTT
>CBFHOU010000046.1:0-1565 GCA_965657695.1 Bacillota bacterium
CTTGCGGACTTAAGACCGGCATGATACTTTTACGAAAATGATCGTGTAACCACTTTTGCTCTACTTTAGTGCAATCATCAAAGTTACATATCACGACACCAATGTCTTTAAGTTCTTCCACCAAACTCGTATAGACATTTTCCATCTCTACAATCATACGTTGAGCACGCTTGTATAACCCTTTAATCACATCAAGGATTGTCATTCCACTGCGCCAATCAATCCCATCGGGTTTCAATGCCGCAATGTCAAATTGACTGCCGACTCGAATCATAAAAAACTCATCCAGGTTACTTTGGACGATAGATAAAAAGAAAACTCTTTCGAGGAGGGGAACACTCATCGTACTCGCTTCATCCAAAACACGCTGGTTAAATTGCAACCAGCTCACATCACGATTGATCGTATATTTATAGGGTTGTTGGACTCTTGCCATAGATTACGACTCCAAATGAAGTTGTTGGTACAAATATCCTTCTCGAACACCGTGGTGGTTTACTGTAATTTCATCAAGGTTATATTCTTGACAAATAGCTAACAGAATCGCGAGTCCCGGAATCACCGTATGAACACGTTCAGGGACTAAGCGAACTATATCTAATTGAATTTCTTTGTTGTAATTTGAAATCTCATCCAAAAGAATCGTTAGTTGTTTTTTGGTTAATTGCACGTTGATCGATTCATAATCAAAATGATGATTGTAAAGCTTACGAATTGCCCGGATGGATCCGCCTAACCCGTAAATCATAATGCGTTTGGGAATCAGCAAATCGAGCGGTTTTAATACCTCAATAAATTCTTTTTGAATTTGTTTGATTTCTTTTTTCGTTGGAATAATCTTTTGGACAAATTTTGTATACGCACCTAAACTTCCTAAGGGTAAAGCATTTGCATATAGCACTTTGTTATTTCGGTACAAGACCAATTCGGTACTGCCCCCACCAATATCAACCACCAACCCGTCATCGAAGGGAATATTCATTCGCACGCCATGCAAATCCGCAATGGCCTCTTCTTCGCCGGATAATAATTGCATCGATAAGCCGACGCTTTGATTAATGTAAGAGAGGACTTCCACCCCATTCGATGCATTTCGTAAACTAGCGGTTGCGACGGCATATAGTGGTTCTACATTCATTTGCTTCGCTGTTTTGACAAACTTACGTAATGCCGAGACTGCTTTTTCTTGACCTTCTTTATTTAACATCCCCGATGAATCAATGTAGGAAGCTAGACCAATCGTTTTTTTTTCTGAATGCTGAAGAATAAATTGATTTTTCTTTATTTCATACACATTCATGCGTGCGGTGTTTGACCCTAAGTCGATGATACCTATCATACTGCCTCCATTGTAACAAGCCGCCTGGGGTTTCTACCCAGACGGCTCTTGAATTTACGTCAATTTTAAATGTCTATACAAACGACAAGAAGAGATACAACACATAATTACTGATAATTAAAATCGATGGCACAGAGTAGAAAATACTCGTTGTTTTTCGAACCTTTCGCTGCAAAGCGAGAAGTAAAATAATGCTATTAATTAGTCCTAATACCAGTAACGTTAA
>CBFHOU010000046.1:1608-3783 GCA_965657695.1 Bacillota bacterium
ATGTTGGTTGTAACAAAGATATCGACCACCGCAATGATCGTAAAGTTAAACATATTAGACCCAATAACTCCACCGGCTGCGGCTTCATAGTTACCAAGCTTAAACAATGTATAGACACTGGCTAGTTCAGGCAACGATGTCGCCACGCCAAGAAATAATGCTCCAACGAACGACGCATTTAGTCCGGTAGAAATCGCAATATCATTGGTCACACCGGTTAAGAAATAGGCACCAGCGATCAGCACAATACTAAAGACAACAAATAATCCTGCTAACTGTGGAATCGAGTATTTAGAATAACGACTCTTATCATCCACTGACTCCGCTTCTTCATCGGGAACTGATAATGATCGAACACTTAAAAAGTAAATGACCAAGATCGCAATCGACATAATACTGAGTCCCACAATCGAAGAATTTAAGACAATACGGAATAATTGATTATTTGCGAGTCCGCCAAACGCATTGGCACTTGAAAAGATTCCTAGTACAAACGGCAATAAAACAATGAAGTACGTAATGTTTACAAAGTTAATTGACTTACTCATCGATTGAATTTGGGTATATACCACTTTACGAATAAAGATTAAATCCATCACGGCTAAAATCACAAAATTAAAGAAGTTGGATCCAAAAATATTCCCAAAGGCTAACCCCGGTTGACCCAGAAAGACCGTTGCAGTAATCGACGTAATAAACTCGGGAATCGACGTAATGGCCGCAAGCAAAACGCCACCTAACAAGGCAGCAGATAATTTGGTCCGTTTATCGAGCTCATCCACAATGTTTCCTTCCACCTGAGCAGCAAAAACGACCACAAGGGCAAGGCCGAAATATTGTAAAATTAGTAAGAGTAATTCCATCTTTTCACCGTAACAAAAGTAATTATAGCATAAAAAAAGACGCCACTGATGTGGCGTCATTTTGTTATTTCTTTAAGTTATAAAAGGTTGTTGCACCACGGAAGACCGCGGTCGTTCCGAGCTCATCTTCAATACGAAGTAATTGGTTGTATTTCGCAATACGGTCCGTGCGTGATAACGATCCGGTCTTAATTTGACCACAGTTGGTGGCCACAGCAATGTCTGCAATCGTTGAATCTTCGGTTTCTCCCGAACGGTGCGATAACACCGAGGTGTATCCGGCACGTTTTGCCATTTCCACGGCATTAAACGTCTCGGTTAAGGTTCCGATTTGATTTACTTTAATTAAAATCGAGTTCGCAATCCCTTGTTCAATCCCTTTGCTTAGGCGTTCCGTATTGGTCACGAAGAAATCATCGCCTACGAGCTGAACTAATGAACCTAATTCATCGGTCATCATCTTCCAGCCATCCCAGTCGTTTTCATCCAGTCCATCTTCGATGGATACGATGGGATACTTCGTGACTAAGTCTTTATAAAAAGCGACAAGTTCTTGACTGGTTAATTCTTTACCGCCTTCGCCCGCTAGAACATATTTGCCGGTTTGTTTGTTATAGAATTCACTAGATGCCACATCCATCGCTAATTTCACTTGGCTGCCCGGTTTGTAACCTGCAGCTTCAATGGCCTCTAAAATAACAGTGACCGCTTCTTCGTTTGATTTTAAGTTGGGGGCAAATCCACCTTCATCGCCCACTGCGGTGTTGTAGCCTTTGCCGGATAGTACTTTCTTTAAACTATGGAAGACTTCTGCACCGCAACGAAGTGCGTCGCTAAATGAGTTGAATCCGACCGGCATAATCATAAATTCTTGGAAATCAACATTGTTATCTGCATGAGACCCCCCGTTAATGATGTTCATCATCGGAACGGGTAGTTCTTTGGCATTAAATCCACCTAAATACAAATACAGGGGTAATCCACTAAAATCTGCGGCTGCACGAGCCACAGCCATTGATACCCCGAGGATCGCATTTGCACCGAGTTTTGCTTTGTTCGGGGTTCCATCTAAATCAATCATCAATTGATCGATATACGCTTGTTGCGTGACATCAAGACCAATAATTTCTGGGGCAATCACTTCGTTAACATTCTCAACCGCTTTTAAGACCCCTTTTCCTAAGTAGCGCTTTTTATCTCCATCACGAAGTTCAACTGCTTCGTGTTCACCGGTTGAGGCTCCTGACGGAACCATTGCACGGCCATAAGCGCCAGATTCGGTATACACTTCCACTTCGATTGTGGGATTACC
>CBFHOU010000047.1:0-3461 GCA_965657695.1 Bacillota bacterium
TAAAACTGAACTGGTGTAGCCAAAATAAACTGAACGAGCGGTTGCATTAAAAACATGCTAAGTCGCGGAGTCATCCATGTTGCACCAAAGTGGTGCCACATCGTCCATAATAATGGAATCGTAAATAGTAATGAGATCGTAATATCACGACGAAAGCCTTTGGTGGTTTGACCATGGTCATCATTTGCGGCTTCATCTTGTTCTAATACGGGGTCATAGCCCGCTTGACGAACAATACTCGCAATATCTTGGAGTTGATATTTTTGTTGATCGTAATGAACTATGATTCGACCTGCACTCACATTAACGGTAACGTTAATGCCTTCGTAAAGATCAAAAGTTTTTTCTAAGGTTTTAGCACAATTCGAACATGTCATTCCATCAACGCGTAAACTACGACGTTGCAACACAGCCACATCCGTAGGTTTCAAACATATCTATAATGTTTGGCTCATAGTCCCCGCCTTGAGGCAAATCGGTGAAGTTGCTTCGTTCAAATTCATCATATAAGAATGTTGCGACCAACGGGGTTCCGCGGTAATCATACGTTCCATTTTGGCTCCATTCACGAGCCATTTCGGAGTCGTAGCGGAATTCCACATAGTAAACCACTGAAATCCCAGCATCTTTCGCATGTTGATTAATGCGTGGCGTCATATTGACGCATGCAGGACAAATCGGTGAGCCAAAATAGACATAGCTCACGGGACGATTTTTTATCGTCTCTTCCAACTCATCCATACTAATGAGTTCAAAGACATGTTCCGTATCACTTAAATTATAGGCATCAGTAATTTTTTGTTTGCCATCGACGCCGCACGCCGCAAGCATAAAGACTAACGCTAATGCTATTACTTTTTTCATGACGTTTTCTCCGTGGGACACACATATATGTGGTCTAAAGTATCGTTATAATCTAAACTAGCTAAATCTTTCTCATACGGCTCGGTCATACTGACCTCGGCGATTAAGTTTCCAAGTGCATCGATCTCACGAATGCTAGGCACTAAGGAATAATAAACGCGTTGTCCTTCTTTGGTCGTGGAGACCATACCCGATAGACGAAGTTTGGCTAAGTGTTTACTGGCCGACACTTGAGAGATTCCAAGGACGTCTTGCAGCTCACAAACGCAAATCCGACGAACGAAAAGCAGGTTTACAATTCGCAGTCTGGTTTCTTCGCCTAAAAGTTTAAAGATGGTCACTAGTTTCATACTGTTATATTACCATATAGGTATATGATTACTGGAAGTAACATGCTCTTTTCATGAAAAAATAGTTTTGTGTATAATTAACTGCATGCCTCAGTAGCTCAGCTGGATAGAGCACCGCCCTTCTAAGGCGGGTGTCGGGAGTTCGAATCTCTCCTGGGGTGCCATGATAAAAAAATAGACCGTGATTAGACGGTCTTTTTTTGTTCCAAAAAGGTAATGACTCGAGGATCCACAAACGCAGATACATCCCCGCCCAAGCGGTGAACTTCGCGTACCATACTACTGCTAATATAGGCATTTTCGGTCTTCGTCATCAAGAACACCGTCTCCACCTGAGGATCTAACACTTTATTCGCTAAGTTCATCTGAAATTCATATTCAAAATCGCTGACAATCCGCAGACCTCGAATAATCGTTGGCGCATCGAATGCTTTTGCACATGCCACGGTTAAGCCGTCCCATGCAATCACTCGAACTTGCGGGTTGTCTTGATAAATGGTTTCTAAGAGTCTTGTTCGTTCTTCAATGCTATACGCATTCGTTTTGCTTGTATTACTGCTAACTACAAGAATGACTTCATCAAAGAGGTTCGTTGCTCGTTCTACAACGTCCATATGACCTAACGTGATCGGATCAAATGACCCAGGATAAATGCATCGTTTCATTCGGTTTCCTCCACGAGAATCGCTGAGCTTGCTTTTTGATAGCGGTAATCAAAGGGGACTCGCTTGGTCCAAAGCGTATAGATCGCAAATGGAAATATCACAAATGCGAAGAAGGCTTGACCAATCTCAAAGAAGATTCCAGCATCTGCAATGCGCTGACTTACCGCCTCTACCCCTAAAAGATAACTGAGGAAATTGTTTGCAAAATGAATCAAGATTGGAATCCAGATGGAGCGCGTCCAGTAATAACTGAACCCCAAAACAATACCTAAGACCGAGGCAAAGACGCCTTGGAAGATGTTTAAGTGATATAACCCAAACAAGACACCAGAGCCCACAATCGTCATGCCTACCGCTGCAAAGCGGCGTTCGAACTGATCAAAAATGTATCCACGAAACAATATCTCCTCAAAGAGGGGGGCAATTACCGCTACTGCGATAAATAGACTAAACCCTGACCCCAATGCCAAGTTCTCAAAGAGTTCAACATAGGCCACATATGGTTCAGGAAATAATAATGCCATCCCTTCTAAAATATACCCACTAAAGAATAAGGCAGATACACCAATTATTAGGGCCAACAAAAGTTGAATGATGTTGGGTCTGACATCAAAGCGGTAGGTTTGAATAAATGATTCTTTTTTGCTGTAGCGAAGTAAAAACAAAAAGCCAATCATTGCAAGTCCAGCAAAAATTAAACTATTCGCCGATTGCGATAAAATCGCTTGGTCAATCATGTCTGTAGTAATGCTGCCATCTTCGATCGCGGCCCCATTTTGGATTCCGTACATAATGGCATACCCCACGACATAGACAAGTACAAGTAACTGATGCAGTACTAATAATCCAAGAATGCGCAGTCCTAATTTTAAATCGTTCATACGTCCTCATAGGTGTAAATACGAATTGTGGACACCCCATAATTTTGTTGTTTTTTTAATTGAACACGGCCAATGGTCTCTGGATAATCGACCCCGCGTGGGGTTTCACAGACTATCAGACATCCATTTGCTAAGGCATTGGCCTTGTCGAGTTTTAAAATGATGTCATCAATCACCTGCATCGCAAAGGGCGGGTCTAGTAGAACCAAATGAAACGGTCCATGCTGATGAATGTGTTTAAACACCACATTATAATCCTGCTTCAATACGGTGACTTGATTCGAAACGGCAAGCGATGTGACATTAGCTTCAATGATGCGCTGAGCCGGTTTTGCCTTCTCAATGATCACCCCATGCTCGATGCCTCGCGATAGCGCTTCTAGGGTTAATGCACCGCTGCCGCCAAAAACGTCCAGACTTCGCCCCCCCTCAAAGAAGCCCCCAAGAAGATTAAACATGTTCTCCCGGTTGCGGTCTAAAGTAGGTCGTGTGATCATCCCCGGTAAGGTTTGTAGCCGCCTTGAGCGGTAAATTCCTGCAATAATGCGCATGCCTTATTATAGCAAAGAAAAAGCCGCGAGTTTCGCGGCTTGTTTTCTTACTGCGTTTTAAGTAGTACAACAAATTCATTAAGGCTAGATAGTGCTGACACGCCCAGCTGGTTTGTTGATACCGTATACAAATAGTCCTCTAAGAATAGC
>CBFHOU010000048.1:0-3440 GCA_965657695.1 Bacillota bacterium
CAAATCAAGGGTAATTGTTTGAACGCCACTAATTAATTGAAATTCGTTCAAACATACAAAATGAGAATCTTGTCCATCATGCGTCACACATGCCTCGAGTAGATCGAACGTTGTTAATGCATAGTTTTGATTGGTGATATCGAGTATTAATTGATCAATTGACGCTTCTGTATAATCGGTAAAGAATCCAAGGTGACCACTACGCACACCGACAAAAATTGTGGTCTCAAGGTGATCAATGTGTTCGTGGATGGCACGTAAAATCGTCCCATCGCCACCCACACTAATCACAATGAGAGAATCGTGATCGTGCTTCGGTAATCGGGACGATATTTGTGCCGCTAAGCTTATCGACTGTGGATCTGATTTATGAATGACCTTAATCATGAGTTACGTCCTAAAATTTGTGCACGTTCTTCGGGAGATAAGGTGAAGACCACATCACATTCTTCGTTTGATTTACAGTCAATACAAATCATGAGTCGACGTAAATCTTTGGGAATGAAAACACGAATGTCATCTTCGTTATAACCAACTTGTAAATTTTGTCCATCAGTAATCAACGGACGACGAAGAACACTCGGATTTTCCATGATGAAATCATATAATTGCGACATCGTCATCGAATCGATGTCGATGTGATTATCCATAAATACTTTCGAACGAGTTGATATAATGTCAGTGACCCCAAATTCGGTCAATGATAGAATATCTTGTATTTCCGCTTTCGTAAGTTTGACACTAAATATGTTTTTTTCGATAAACGGAATATTACGTTCTTTGAACCACTTCTTGGCCTTGCGACACGATCCGCATGACGGTGTCGTGTAAATAGTGACCATGAAGAACCTCCATTGTTATTATATGCCTCTTTGGTTATGATTACAATCAAGCCCCATGTTAAATTAAGGTAGGAGCATTTATGAAACGAATGGTTTCTGGGATTAAACCCACCGGGGAATTAACCCTCGGTAATTACTTAGGTGCGATTAAAAACTTTGTCTCATATCAAGACGATTATGAGTTATTTTTGTTTGTCGCGGATTTACATGCATTAACCACGCCACAAAACAAATCTCAACTACGAAAACGGATTAAAGATGTGGTGACGATGTATTTAGCCTGTGGCCTAGACCCGAACAAAGTAACGCTGTTCTTACAGTCGGAAATTGCCGGACACTCCCAACTTGGGTATCTCTTAGAAAGCACGTCTTACATGGGCGAGCTTTCCCGTATGACCCAATATAAAGATAAAATACAAAAATCAACCAATGAATCGATGCATGTCTCGATGTTTACGTATCCCGTCTTAATGGCGGCCGATATCTTGCTCTATGATGCAGATTATGTTCCGGTTGGGGATGACCAAAAACAACATGTGGAATTAACCCGAACGATTGCTGAACGATTCAATTCACGTTATGGTGACTTCTTCATCGTTCCAGAACCATTGATCCCAGAAATCGGTGCACGCATTATGGACCTCCAAGAGCCCACAAAGAAAATGAGTAAGTCCGATACCTCCGATAAGGGTTACATCCTCTTAACTGACGACCTCGCACGAATTAAGAACAAAATTAAGTCAGCAGTTACTGATTCTGTTGGTGTCATCCAATATGATAAAAAAAATCAGCCAGGCTTGGCCAATTTGCTAACGATTCTCTCATCGTGTACCAACACCCCCATTAACGAACTTGTTCGCACGTATCAATCAGCAAGTTATGCTGAGTTCAAACAAATTGTTGCTGAGGCTGTCGTTGCTGTGATTGAACCCATTCAACTTGAGTATAGCAAGCTTGTCAAGTCGGGTACGATCGATGAGGTGCTCGATACTGGAGCGACCAAAGCCAGTGACATCGCATTTAAAAAGGTCCGTAAAGCCAATCAACTCGTCGGGGTAGGTCGTAAACGCTAAGTCAGCAAGTTCAAACTGACGATAAACATCCCAGAGCTAATCAGTAAATACATAAGGCCAGGATTACCTGTGCCTTTTTCTTTACGAAGTTCTTTTAACGCTTCTTGGTGTTCAAAAAAGGTTGGGGGTAAGTCTTCCCCCATTTTTCTTGTGAACATTCTGCGCCACGTATAACTAAATCCATCAAAAATTTGTGTCGCGTTAGTAAATCGAAGGAGCCCATAAAAGAAGAAAAACTGAGATGATACAAAGAGTGAATCCGAAATCGGATACACCGCAATGTCTTGTAATAAAACGTATAAAATCGCGGTGGCAACCCCGATAATAACAAACGGTAGGATGAATCGAACAAGCATACATGCCCCTCCTATAGGTAAAAAGCCAGAAGCTGGCTTTTACGTTTATTGACCTAATTCTTTTAAGTACTTTTGCACTTCTGATGGACTTGCGGACACAAAGTGTCCAGGACGAATTTCCACAAGTTCAGGTTTTTCGACACTATAATCATGATCCTCAGAGGGCACGTAACGAATTCGTTGACGCTTCTTCTCACTATCTGGATCAGGACGTGGTACCGCTGACAGCAAACTTCGTGTATACGGATGCAGCGGGTTCTTAAAGAGCTCTTCTGAGGTGGTTAATTCCACAATATGACCATAGTACATCACAGCAATACGGTCTGAGAAATACTTCACAACCGATAAATCATGAGCAATAAATAATATGGTTAAGCCGTATTTTTCACGTAAGTCATTAAGCAGGTTAATCACTTGGGCTTGAATCGATACGTCTAAGGCAGAGATGGGTTCATCCGCGATGATTAATTCTGGTTCGACAACCATCGCGCGAGCAACCCCAATGCGTTGACGTTGTCCGCCACTAAATTCATGCGGGTAACGATTCGCGTGTTCGCGAACAAGACCGACTGTTTCAAGGACATTGTAGACCTTTTGGTTAATCACTTCCTCGTCTTTTTCCCCGGTAATACGCAGACCTTCTGCAATAATCTCTTTGACGGTCATGCGGGGATTTAACGAGGCAATGGGATCCTGGAAAATCATTTGCATTTTGTTCATGATCGAACGATCAGGATCTTTCATTGCTTGTCGCTTGATTTTTCGTATCTTTAATTTTAATGTTGAAATTTGATCTTTGATCGAGGCTTTTTCTTCACTATCTGTCGATTCATCGACTAAACGAGCCTTCAGTTCAGCTAGTTCTTCTTCAAGTTCGAGTGGGCCTTCTGAAATCAAATGTCCATTAAAGTGAACTCGACCACCATCCGGTTTATATAACTTGATGATGGATCGACCGGTGGTTGTTTTTCCACAACCACTTTCGCCGACGAGACCAAAGACTTCTCCTTTGCCGATGGAAAAACTAATTCCATCAACAGCACGAACAACAACCTTACGTTTTCCCCATCCTGATTTGAAATGCTGATGTAAATTATCAACAACTAATATTGGTTCATTGGCTTTCATAATTTACCTTCTAGACGAGCTTTTAAAATTGGCGGAAGTTC
>CBFHOU010000049.1:0-3325 GCA_965657695.1 Bacillota bacterium
ATCTTAGATGGCATATTCTCTACCGAAGAACAACCTGCAGAACTTGAGAAATTATTAGCTGAAATAACAACCTTAGACTCGATGATCAAAGACCTGCTTGATGTGTATAAATTGGATGAACTTCGAATGGATGTTGATTTAGAAAAAATTAATCTAAAAACCATCACCGAACGACAACTAGAAAATGTCGAGAACTTAGTTACCCGATATAAACACGACGTGGAATTTAATGCTGATCGAAACACAAGTATCAATGCGAATCCAAAGTTTATGAGTATGGTTATCTCCAACATACTAACCAACGCCATTAAATACACACCCAATGGAAATAAAATTTCCATTACTATTTCATCGATCAAGGACATGTTGGAATTTCGCGTTACGAATTACGGTGTCACGATTCCCGAGGATCAACTTGCTCATATCTGGGAACCGTTCTTTCGGATTGATCCATCCCGAACCAAAAACACGAAAGCGAAAGGATCAGGTCTTGGGTTATACATTGTTGCAGAGACCTTAAAGGCACACCGATTCAATTATGGCATCGAGAATGTAAGCAATGGGGTCAGTGTCTGGTTTAGAGCAAAGAAAAACAGGAAAGATTAATTCCTGTTTTTTATGTCTCTACTTGGGTGTCTGCACCCACACAAGATCTAGCTTAGAGCTGCTTCATTCCTGACCTGACCCGGTTCACTACATCTTGTCGAATGCAGACACCCAAATAGAGACTACCTACGTTCTTGAAAAAATGCTTTTAATAAGTTGGCGCTTTCTTCTTCTAAGACCCCGCCTGTGACGTTAACATTATGGTTAAATTTTTTACTATCTAAAATATTAACCACTGATAAATGTGTTCCAAACTTAATCCCAGGCGCAGCATAAATTACCGTTGGAATCCGAGCATTAATGATAGCTCCCGAACACATTGCACAAGGTTCTACTGTTGTATAAAGGACACAATCACCTAAGTGCCAGGACCCTCTTTTTTGACTTGCTTCTTGAATACATAGTAATTCGGCATGAGACGTCGCATCATTGGTTGCTTCTTTACGGTTATGATTACGCGCAACAATCTCACCATTACAGACTAGAACTGCACCAATCGGGACTTCATTTTCGTGGTAAGCGAGTTTCGCTTCTTCAAGCGCCTCGCGCATGTAATTATCGGCGGACTTCATGACAATGTCGGCAGCGTGGTTCATACGCTTCAGCCGCTCCTACCAAGACAATCGGGTCATTATAATGCGCCGGTTGCCCTCCAATTAATCGTTGTGTTCGAGTTGCGGGATTTCCGCACACTGTACATATTGCGGATAGCTTATCGACAAATTCGGCGCGCACCAACAAATCTCCCATTATGCCAAAGACCTCTCCGCGAAAATCTTTATCTAGACCCGCTAAGATCACACGTTTGCCAACGTTTGCTAATTCTTCACTAACTCGAACGAGTTCATGATCAAAAAATTGAGCTTCATCCACTGCAACGGCATAAGTCGTATCTTTGATATAATCTTTGATTTCAGAGGCATTTTGAATCGTAATCGCGGTGTGACGATAATTGGAATGCGAGACGACTTCATCATCACTGTAACGATTATCAATCTTCGGTCGAAAGACCAAAACTTCACGTTTCGCGTAGTCAATACGCTTAATGCGACGAATTAGTTCTTCGGTTTTTCCGGCGAACATACTTCCACAGATGACTTCAATCCATCCGTCTTTGGCGGTAATATACATGGAACGCCTCCTGTAGTTAATTGTACCGAGGTGCGGGGGAAAAAGAAATAAAAAACCACCGTAGTGGTTTTTATTCTTCGCTTGCTTCTAGGGCTTCGCGTTCTGCTTGACGCTTCGCGCGTTCAGTTTCAATCTTTTCAATCTCTTTGGCTTTGTCTTGAGCAGTTTCAACACGTTTCATGAAGCGGTCAACCCGGCCATCGGCCTGAACCACGTTTTGTTTCCCGGTATAGAATGGGTGACAATTTGAACACGTATCGACTTTGATTGAATCTAAGACACTTCCTGCCTCAAACTCATTACCACACTGCGCGCAGACAATGGTTGCCTTTTGATATGTTGGATGAATTCCGGCTTTCATTGTGCTCTCCTTCTGCCATGGGTTAGTCCCATAGTAAGTTTTTTCGTGCTCATTGATTATAGCATAAGACATTGTTCTTGCAAGGAAATTTTAAGGTGACATCAGTGTCTATTGAATCTATTTTTAGTACAATATGAATGGTGAAAATGATGAAATATTTTGTAATCTCAGATGTTCACGGAAACATTGAGGCGTTAACAACTGCAATTGAGAACTCTGGTTTTGAATCAGGCAATGATCAACACCTACTCATTTGTAATGGAGATATGTTTGATCGAGGCCTCTACTCAAAAGAGGTGTTCGCCTATTTAAGCGCCATTCCTAACATTGTCCATATACGTGGGAATCACGATACGATGCTGATTGAATTTTATGAAGATGCCGGAAGTCCATCCGTCGAATTTAACTACAACGAGAACGGTTTACGAGCAACCTTAGCTTCATTTTCAGATATACCTAATAACGATATTGACATGGTCTGGGCAAAAAAAAGAGAAATGCTAGTCGATAAAATCATCGCCTTGAACCCTCCACTATATAAACACATGTATTCATTACTCGACTACTATGAAACCAAGACTCACATTATCGTTCATGCGGGATTAAACCCTGATCCAAACGTTGATTGGAAAGAAGCTTCCACAATAAACCAACTTACATGGGACCGAGATTTTATCAACAAGGATACATCCCACTTGGGAAAAACCATTGTTGTTGGCCATACTTGTGTGGATTCCATCAGGCGAACACTCATCGAACAGGGCCGTCTTGAATCCGGTGATTACGACCGCAGTCCTGTCTACATCGATGATAAAGTCTTTATCGATGGATGTGCCTATAAGGGAAATGGACAAGTCAACGTTTATATTTTCGAAGAATAGCCCCTTACGGGGTTTTCTTTCGGCTAAAAACAAGTGTTTGTTTATCACTTGCTTTCGGATTAAACGTATATCCATCCTCATTAAATTTAGTTACATCATCAATTGATATAATATGGTTTTTTATTAAGTAATGTAGCATCTTTCCTCTCGCCATTTTTGTATACGTCGCCTTATTAATAAGCTTCCCTTCAACATCTTCTAAAAACAGAACGGTTGTCATTGGCTGATTAATCATGGCTGAAAATTCATTGGATGCGAGATTTAAAATTGGTTCATCGAGTTGGATATTCCAAAATTTATACAGGTTCTTTTTAAGTTTGGTAGAAAAGTCTAAACGATATGGTTT
>CBFHOU010000050.1:0-3310 GCA_965657695.1 Bacillota bacterium
CACCCAGTCATATAAGGGTCGGTGATTTTCAAATTCAATCGAACACAAAGAGTGGGTAATGCCTTCAATCGCATCTTCTAATGGATGGGCATAATCGTACATTGGATAAATACACCACAGATCTTTGGTACGGTAGTGATCTTTATACATGATCCGGTAAATAATCGGATCTCTGAGGTTCATATTCGGACTTGCCAAATCAATTTTTGCTCTAAGAACGCGCGCTCCTTCGTTAAACTCACACGCTCTCATTCGGCGGAACAAGTCTAAGTTTTCTTCCACAGAGCGGTCTCGGTATTTCGTAGGTTTACCCGGTGTGGTTAAATTTCCACGGCACTCTCGAATTTCTTCATCTGACGAATCATCTACATACGCTAACCCTTTTTGAATTAGTCCTTCGGCAAGGGAGTACATGATCTCAAAGTAATCTGAGGCATAATGTAGCTCTTCCCATTCAAGTCCTAACCAGGTTAAATCACGTTTAATACTCTCTGCATACTCTTCGGATTCTCCTTCGGGGTTGGTGTCATCAAAACGAAGAAAGGTCTTTCCCCCGACTTCATGCGCTAGGTGGTATTGATAAAGGAACGAAAAAGCGTGACCGATATGCATATACCCGTTTGGTTCTGGTGGGTATCGAGTAATAATGAGGTCATGTTTTTTACTGGCTAAATCTTGATGAATAATGGTTCGAATAAAGTTCGAATTTTCGCTCATGAAAGCCTCCGCGTACGGCTCATTGTAGCAAACTAGCGCGCAATAAAAAAGCCGAAGCAATTGCTTCGGCTTAGAAGTTTAGTGCCACATCAATTTCTAATTGACCGTTTACCAATCGAACATCATCTACGGATAATGCTGCAAAATTAGATGCAAACTGTTGATTCAAATATGTCGTTGACACCACTAAGCTCTGACGCGTTTGGTCATAACGGATAAGCTCATTCTCAAAACTAAAATTTGTAAGTAATTGGGCAGCTTCTGCTTGATCGATCAGGATATACTCAGATTCTACTTCCCCTGCATCTTGACCGAAAGTGATTTGCTGAAGTTGAAGTTCTAATCCCTCACTACTGGAAATCTGCGTAAATATTATTTCCATACGTAAGGTTCGAGTGGCAAAAGTCATCGGAACATTAATCACCATTGCACTTCCTTCTAAATCGACCCACGGAGCCTGCAGCGAAATTAATTCTGCAAGGACAGGTTGATCTAATAGTGCAGCAATATCAAACTCCGCAAAGCTATCTGCAAGGAGTTCATTAACTGCTGTTTCCGAAACCACCAACGTTGGATCACTGAGTGAGATTCCTTCAAGCGATAGGGTAACACGACTCAATAGCTGTGCCATTAAATCCATCATAAACCCTTCAGCGTTTGGCGTATAGGATTCAATCGGTTTTTCAGTGACGAGTTTTGCAACATCGAAGAACAGTTCAATCGTTTCAGTCTCACCTGATACTTCAAAACGGACCAGTTCTTCATCTAATACGATGCCCGCCAATAACTGAAGTTGTGGATCTTCGATTTGTGTTTCGACAAATAAATTTTTATCGAGGACAATTTCAAGTTGTTCTATATCAGCTGTAAAAAAATCTGTTGAAAACTGTGTTTGTGCATCCTCGGATAACACGGCATTAATGATCGGGCGAACGAGGAAGCGAGGTAGTGGAATATTTCCCACTTGTAATCGATCATAAGTAATTCGCAGTTCATCGGCACTGTCAATCACCTCGAAATCAAATCGAATTCGAGTTTGATAGGGAATCGTTCCTTGAAGACGAAGTCCAACATTTAATGAAATAACGTTGTCCGTTAAACGTACCCACATCCCTGTGATCGCTAGTGATTGTGAATCATCAATTGGTTCAACTAATACATACTCACAGACATCCTCTTCACATCCGGAAGCCGGATCGTAGGACGGATTGATTTCATCGACAATAACCGAATACACCATCTGATTGAGTGTGGATTGATTAAGTTGAATCGACAACTCACCATTTGATAATCTCTCAGCTGAAGCCTCGATTTCATCAGCAATAACTTGCTCAATCGGCAGGTATACATAATCCTCAACTGGGATATTTGGTGTATAGTCGAATAACAAAAATAAAACTGCAATAGGAATCGCAATAATGGTTAATATAATGCCTAAAATAGCTTTAATCATCACTTCACCTCGTAATGTCACTAAAGACGGTGGCATCTAATTCTATTGTATCAAAGACTGGCTCATCTTGAATTGCCGCATGAGCAGCAGCCCCAATCATCGCCGCATTGTCGGTGCAGTATTCAAACGCTGGCACGACAATATCAAATTCATGATTATATGACAATATTTTTTCACGCAGTTCTCGGTTAGCACTTACGCCACCAACGACAGCAATTTGTGCAACATCATACGCCCTAGCCGCTTTTAATGTTTGATTCACTAAGACCTCGGTGACCACGTGTTGAAAGCTTGCACACATGTCTGCCACTCGGATGGGTTCTTTTTTTTGATTCGCATTATGAATCACATTAATCACCGCTGATTTTAAACCTGAAAACGAAAAATCAAACGAATCATCATCTTTCATAGGGGTGGGAAGATCGTACGTTCGTTTGCC
The DNA here is from genome assembly GCA_965657695.1 of Bacillota bacterium. GTDB lineage: Bacteria > Bacillota_I > Bacilli_A > MAG-NZ > MAG-NZ > M30B81. Next base: position 2,610 of record CBFHOU010000050.1, read on the forward strand.
CTGAACTGCATGTTGATCGACTACTGGACCGCCTGGATAACCAAGGCCCAAAACGCGGGCTACTTTATCATAGGCTTCCCCAACCGCATCATCTTTTGTCGCACCAAGTAATTCATAGTCCGATTTGGAAGACATCAAAACAAGTTCTGTATGGCCCCCTGAAACAATTAATACTAATAATGGAAATTTCATCGTTGTAGTGAGTGAAATCGCATGGATGTGACCTCGTAAATGATCAACACCTAATAAAGGAATTTGATGAATATAACTAAATGTTTTGGCCGCATTAATACCGACCATCAAAGCTCCAACTAACCCCGGACCCTTTGTGACAGCGACGACATCGATGTCTGTCGCAGTCACATTCGCTCTAGCTAACGCTTCCTCCATCACCTGATGAATACTCACCACATGATGTCTGGAAGCCACCTCGGGGACGACACCCCCAAAAGCCGCATGAATATCCATCTGCGACAAAATGATATTACTTAAGACTGTTTTCCCATCCACAACAACACTTGCTGCGGTTTCATCACAACTCGTTTCTATTGCTAGGATTTTCATTGAGACTCCTTTGTATACACCATCCGAAACACATCACTACGATCGGGCAAATAGTTCAAAATCGTAGCGGTTTTAACAAACCCAAACGATTCATAAAGACGAATTGCAACATGATTTGATACGCCAACTTCGAGCGA
>CBFHOU010000051.1:0-3139 GCA_965657695.1 Bacillota bacterium
TCCCGGGTAACCATACGGCATCATAACCTTGCATTCGTTTACGGCGAATAATAATATCTTGTAAACTCGAATCCCACGCATGACCCAAGTGCAGTTTCCCTGTTACATTCGGCGGGGGAATAACAATCGAAAACGGTTGCTTGGTGGTGTCTCCACTTGCAAAGACTTGTTGCTCAAGCCACCACTCATACATCCCAGTTTCAATCTGATGATGATCGTATTTTTTTTCCATAATTTCTCCCAATAAAAAACGTCCTTCTCTAAGGACGAAAATTCGCGGTACCACCTTAGTTCACTATTGCTAGTGCCCTTAACCTGGTAACCGTAGGACGGGTCCGTGTGGACAGCTCAGAAAGCGACCTTCTTCAACTCCCTTGACTGCGTTGCACCACCCCGCAGCTCTCTACACAAGAAAACTTGAATACTCCTCTTCATCAACGCTATGCCTTATCGTATCAAGATTTAACTTGTTAATCAACGTAATCGTTGACGTAATGCGTCAATGCCTTCACCGGTTTCACTCGCAGTAATTAAGAGTTGATCTAAGGCGACTTGCAAGGTGTCGGTAATTTGTTGAAACGTCTTCGCACGCTTCGGCTGCGAGACTTTGTCTGCTTTTGTTAAAACAATTGTGTATGGAATTTGAAAATAGCTTAAGTACTCGACCATTTGAACATCTTCAACACTTGGAGCATGACGCGCATCAACCAGCACAAATGCCTCTTTCAATACATCGCGGGACGTCAAATAGGTTTCAATCATTTGCGCGAACGTTTCTTGAATTTTCTTACTTACTTTGGCAAAGCCATATCCTGGAACATCCACAATAACGACATTGTTGTATGAATAAAAATGAAGAGCCCGGGTTTTTCCTGGATTGCCTGACGTATACGCCAGCTTTTTTCGGTTGGTGACCGCATTCAATAAACTACTTTTCCCCACATTACTGCGACCTAAAAAAACAAACTCCGGTTTGCCTTCTTTGGGATAATCTTCGGGTTTGTTGGTAATGAGGATTAATTTAGCGTCTGACATGAGGCTATTATAACAAAAATACGATAGGCCAAGGCCTATCGTATTGCTTTGCTGATGACATCACGGATGTGATCGGCAGTAATAATATTGAGTTTACTTTTCACTTCTTTGGGGATGTCTTCAATGTCTTTTTCATTATCTTTCGGGATAATGATGGTTTTTAATCCACTGCGGTATGCCGCAATCGATTTTTCCTTAAGTCCACCGATTGGTAAGACGCGTCCACGTAACGTAATCTCTCCGGTCATGCCGACAAAGCGGTCGACTTTACGATTCGTCATGGCGGAGACTAACGCAGTGGTCATCGTGACCCCAGCACTCGGTCCATCTTTAGGTACCGCCCCTTCAGGAACGTGAATGTGGATATCATTGCCATTAAAGATGTCCGGGTTAATGTTGTACGTCGCCGCATTGGACTTCACAAAACTTAATGCAGCGGTCGCAGATTCTTTCATCACATCACCGAGTTTTCCTGTTAAGACGAGTTTTCCACTGCCCTTGTAATAGGTAACTTCAACCGGTAACGTATCTCCACCAAACTGTGTATAGGCAAGTCCGGTGACAACACCAACTTGATCCTTGTCTTCTTTTTCGTTGTAACGGAAGAGCGGTTTACCTAAGTACTCAGCCAGATTTTTATTTGTGATGGTGATGCTTTCGTATTCGCCTTCTAAGATTTTACGAACACTCTTACGACATAAGCTACCAATTAAACGCTCCACTTGTCGAACACCGGCTTCACGGGTATAACGTCGAATCAATTCTTTTAATGCGCCATCGGTGACTTTGAAGTTTTTCTTGTTTAAGCCATGGTTTTCAATTTGACGAGCCACTAAATGGTTTTTCGCGATTTGTAGTTTTTCTTCTTCGATGTAGCTCGATAACTGAACGATTTCCATACGGTCACGAAGAGCTTCTGGCACATATTCCAAGTAATTGGCCGTCATGATAAACATCACTTGGCTTAAATCATACGGTTCTTCCAAATAGTGATCGGAGAAGTATTTATTTTGTTCCGGGTCTAAAACCTCCAGCATTGCGCTCGACGGATCGCCGCGGTAATTACTGCTCATCTTATCAATTTCATCGATTAAGAAGACCGGATTTACAACTTGGGCTTTGCGCATCCCGTTTATGATTCGGCCCGGCATCGCGCCGATATAGGTACGGCGGTGTCCTCGTATTTCACTTTCGTCTTTCACACCACCAAGGGCAATTTTGACGAACTTACGGCCCAATGCTTCGGCGATTCCTTTTGCCAAGGAGGTTTTACCCACCCCTGGAGGCCCCACTAAACACAGAATTGTTTGTGGCGTTTTTTTCGTCGCGATTTTAACGGCTAGATATTCGATAATGCGGTCTTTGACTTTTTCTAACCCAAAATGACCTTTGTCTAACACTTTTTGGGTATGTTTTAAATCATTCTTATCATCCGTTTTTTCGACCCACGGAAGCTCAATAAGCAGATCCAAATAACTACGAATAACACCGGATTCAGCGGAGTTTTGTGGTAAGGATTCATAACGAGCTAGTTCATCGAGAGCTTTAACTTCGATGTCTTTGGGCATTTTCTTCGCCTGAATTTTGTCACGAAGTTCATCAATTTCGGATTCTTTCTTCGCTTTATCACCCAGCTCATTTTGAATCGCTCGCATTTTTTCGCGCAAGTAATACTCTTTTTGATTCTCATCAATCGTTTGACGAACGCTCTTGTTGATTTCGTTTTCTAAGTCTTTTAAGTATTTCTCTTTTTCAACATCGGCCAAACACATTTTCAAGCGGTCATTGACTGATGCGGTCGCAACATACTTGTACTTGTCCATCTCTTGAATTTTCAAGTTAAATGCGACAATATTCGCTAACTTTTCAGACGTCAATCCGCCTTGAATGGCTTGGACGACATTTTTACCGTTCACGAAAATCTCATCGGCGTGGTCGATAACTTCGTTGACAATCATACGAATTAGAGCAACTTCTTCATCACTATCCGGTTGTTCTGAGGGTAAATACTTCGCATACACCGTAAAGTACGGGGTTTGTGAAATAAAGTATTCAATTTGAACACGGTGTGATGCCCGAATTTTGACTTTATAGTTTCCATTCG
>CBFHOU010000052.1:0-3135 GCA_965657695.1 Bacillota bacterium
CCAATTAACGTAAAAGGTGGTAAATCAATGCGAATACTGCGCGCCGTGTTGTCTTTACCAACGACTAAATCTAGACTGTAATCTTCCATCGCTGGATATAAGATTTCTTCAATGTATTTGGGAAGTCGGTGAATCTCATCAATGAATAAGACATCTCCTGCTTGTAGGCTTGATAAAATAGCCGCTAGATCTCCTGGCCTCTCAATACTTGGACCAGAGGTGATCCGGATGTTAACACCCATCTCATTCGCAATAATATAAGCTAATGTTGTTTTGCCTAAGCCAGGAGGACCGTATAGTAAAACATGATCTAGGGTTTCTTGGCGCATTTTAGCTGCTTGAATAAAGACCCGCATCATCTCTTTGACATTGGATTGACCAATGTAGCTAGACAACTCTTGCGGGCGTAAGGTCGCTTCTTCGTTTTGTTCAAATGGTTTGTTAAATTCTTGCATGCTAGCCAATCATCGCTTTCAAGGCCAATTTTACCAGTATATCCACGGACGCTTCATCCGACGGTAATTGTTTCATCGCATGCGCAATCTCTTTGGCTGAATAGCCGAGGCTTTGTAGAACATCACTGACATCCGTGAGTGCTGGCGATAAGGTCGGTTCAATCGCGAGTTTTCCACGTAAGTCCAGGATGATTTGTTGGCTAGCTTTGGGACCGATCCCCGGAAATTTACGTAAGTAATCCGCATCGCCGCGATCAATTGCATCAATGATCGCATCGACATTGCCTGTGGCAAGCATCGCCATTGCGCCCTTAGGGCCAAGGCCTTTGACACTAATGAGTTTTAAAAATAACTCTTTTTCACTCTCTTTGGCAAAGCCAAACAGTTCAATCGCATCTTCTTTCACATGCTGATAGGTATAAATGAGGACTTCGTTGCCTTTTGAAAAAACGAACGGATTGGGGGTTAAAAGTTGATACCCGACAGACCCGGTATCGACCACCACAACGTTCGCTGTTTGTTTGACAATGATTCCTTTGATAAATGCGTACATTTACATTCCTCTTGTTAGCACCATTATACTATGATTATTCGAAAAGGTCACAGTCAGACCCAGCTTTTGGGCCAAGCGCTCTAGACCTTTCTTTGTATAAAAGACCCGGTGGGTGGGATCGCGTTGATACCACCACGAGATAAATGGTTCTTCGACAAAACGGGTTTGAACAATGAGATGTGCCCCCGGATTTAATAAACTAGTTAGTTTTTGCCATTCACTTAAAGGATCTTTAAAATGCTCCACCACTTCTATTGCAATCACAGTATCGTAGGTCGAAAGCACAATCGGATGAAAAAATAGATCATAACTAGTGACGGAATAGCGAGATTCTAATAACTGCGCTAACACATTATATTGACCCGACCCAAAATCCAATACCTCGCCATGAATAAAGGGGCCAATGGTCGTTAATATTTTTTCAAACATTCCGACATAGGCCGGATCAGGGATATTGTTGTGTAGTTCATAGCGGGCTTGTTCTTCGTCAAGGGTTAATCCCTGCTCTTGAAAATACATGCCGCATTCAGGACATGTATACGTTAGATACTGATTCGTGGTTGGGTTGTTGATTAAAGGTTGATCACAAACAAAACAATTCATTTATTTTTGGGGCGTTGAAACGATAAAAAAAACCGTGTAAATAGATCAGTATTTTCAAGTAAACGCTCACCCTCTAGCGCCTGTTTTACTGCATCCTCTAAACCTTTATTTAACGCTGGAAAGGCTCCTTCCACCGGTTCTTCCTCTTCCCAGTACATTTCGGGTAGTTCCAGATCGATCGTGTCTTGCTGTAGTGAAGGTTCATCACGCATGATGTGATCCCATGAGCCTGACATGCCTAACTTCTTACACCAGCGAGTGGTTTCTTCGTCCAGGGGTAAGTGCACGATTTTTTGTCCCATGTAGCTCGAAAAATCATCCGCAAAACAAGGCAGGCGAAGAATGTTATATAGTGAATCTGTCTCAACTTGATCTTGCTTTGTTGTGTTAAAATCATCATCCGTTAAAAAAAGCTGGTCTTGGTATCGATATAACAAGTGCCAGATGCGCAAACGAAGACCGTAATAATCAATACCTTCATGGTACTGTTCAATAAATTTTTCAATCATATTGATCGGCCAATACACGATCGAAGATGGAAGTCGTTCTTCGGTGGTTAGCGCTGCTTCTTCGAGTAATTGTTCCAACAAGACATACCGCAAAACGTGCTTATTCAGCACGATGTTGTATTGTTCACAGAAAGTGGCAATCGCCTCGCTGGATCGTTGGGCGTGATGGAGTAGATTTTCGTTCATCTTATAAATTTACTTGTTCGCCGAGCAAGAACCATGTCTTGGCTTGGGTGATTTGAACATAGACAATGTCCCCAATCATTGTGGCATCGCCTTTAAAATTCACGAGTTTATTATGACGGTCATAACCTGAAAGCATGGTGTCATCCGTTTTAGAGACACCGTCAACTAAAACTTCCACTACTTGACCTTCGTATTTATCGTTGTTTTTATTTGAATACTTTTTCGTGGCAACAATTAACCGGTCAAAGCGGTCCTTCTTTTCTTCTGCGCTAATAGAATCATCCCAGTTCGCTGCAGGAGTCCCGTCACGTTTGGAATAAATGAACGTAAAAGCTCCGTCATATTCGACCATCTCTACCATATCTAGGGTTGCTTGAAAATCTTCTTCGGTTTCATTGGGAAATCCCACGATAATATCAGTGGTAATCGCCACATCAGGAACGGCATCTCGCATTTGTTTAATAATCGATAAATAATGCTCCGCCGTATAATGGCGATTCATTTTCTTCAAAATGGCATTCGAACCGGATTGAACGGGTAGATGAAGATGTTCCATGACACTCTCACATTCTTTGAACGCACGAATCGTTAATTCATCCATGTCACGTGGATGTGGAGACGTAAATCGAATGCGGCGAATGCCGGTTTGATCCAAATCAAAAAGTAAGTTACCAAAGGTATAACCCCGATTTAAGTCATTGCCGTAGGCATTGACGTTTTGACCGAGTAAGGTCACTTCTTTGTAGCCTTGCGCCACCAGTGATTCGACTTCTTTAATCACATCTTCCGGTTGACGAGAGCGTTCTTTCCCGCGTGTGTACGTCACGAT
>CBFHOU010000053.1:0-3111 GCA_965657695.1 Bacillota bacterium
CAGCGATATGTAAATCATATTCAAGGGGTGAAGCGCTCCACAGGACAACATCCCGGCGGTATTGTTGTTGTTCCGACAACCACCGATATTACGCAGATTACGCCAGTTCAATATCCAGCCGATGACACATCGTCCACATGGAGAACCACCCACTTTGATTATCACTCGTTTGAAAATAACCTCTTTAAATTAGACGTGTTGGGTCACGATGACCCCACGACCATTAAGTTCTTAATGGACTATGTGAAACAAGAACCGTCAGAGTTTCCTTTTCATGATGTTCACGAGATTCCGATGAATGATATGGATGTCTTGGCCTTGTTTCACTCCACCGAAAGCCTGCAGACCAAAAAAGATATTTTAAGCCAAGTCGCAACGTATGGGGTTCCTGAATTTGGAACTAACTTTGTCCGCGGAATGCTTGAAGACACCAAACCTAAAACCTTCTCGGAGCTCTTAAAGATTTCGGGGTTATCCCATGGGACGGATGTGTGGTTAAATAACGCAAAAAGTTTAATTGATGGGACCAGTTCGTATGGACGCATTGCGTTTCAGGATGTAATTGGTTGCCGTGATGACATTATGATTTATTTGATGTATCAAGGCTTACCCGCCGCGCAAGCGTATGACATTATGGAAACCGCACGCCGAACGGGCAAGTACTTAAGTATCGATCAAAAAAATACGATGATTGATCACGGTATTCCCGATTGGTACATTTGGAGCTGTGACCAAATTAAGTATATGTTCCCGAAAGCCCATGCCGCCGCGTATGTCATGATGGCAATGCGAATTGCGTGGTTTAAGGTGCATCGACCAATTTATTTCTATGCAGCGTGGTTTACTATTAAAGCAGACTACTACGACATTGATGTCATGCTCAAAGGCTATGATGCCATTCGATTGAGTTTGGAAGAACTCCGTAAAATTAAATACCCGACTGCCAAACAACAAGGGTTGACCACAAGCTTAGAAGTCGCTTTAGAAATGGTGGCTCGTGGGTATGAATTTAAAGGCATTGATTTAATGAAATCTGAAGCCAAAACGTTTGTGATTGATGCATCGAAAAAAGCCTTGGTCTTTCCGTTTGTCGCAGTGGACCAATTAGGACTAGCTGCCGCAGAATCGGTCATTGAAGCTCGTAAGGTCGCTCCGTTTGCTTCCTTGGAAGATTTCAAAGCACGTACCAAAGTATCTAAACCACAAATGAAGACCTTGGAAGACATGAGTGTGCTCAAAGATTTAGAACCGGAAGAAGAATCTCAAATTGCATTATTTTAGGAGGATTGAACTATGATGCGTCGAAATTTATTTCGTTCTAGTAACCCTGTACTGATGGGACTGGATCAAGGATTTGCCTCCGATACCCCCGCAACGTATGGTGGGGTCGTTGCCAAATCATTATTCTTGTTTACGATTCTCGCCTTTAGTGGTGGAATTGTTGCTTTTAACCAAGATTTCTTTTTTGCGAATCAGTGGATTTTATTTGCGGCCATGATTGGTGGCTTTATTACCATTTTATTCTCCCGAACTCCGTCTGCGGCTAAAGTAGGAGCCCCTATTTATGCAGGTCTGCAAGGCATTGTTATCGGGATGATTGCAGTGGTGTATAACTTCATTGCCCCAGGGATTGTCGAATCCGCAATTTTACTGACCTTAAGTATCTTTCTCGTGATGCTTATTCTATATGCGACCGGCTTGGTTCGTGTGGGACCCATTTTCACTCGTGTTGTGTATGCGGGATTAGGCGGGTTGGTCTTATTTAGTTTTGTCGCTATTATACTCAGTTTCTTTTCGAGTGGATTTGCTGATTTATTTTATGGAAATCTTCAATTTATTTTAATCATTTCACTTATTGGCGCAGCCCTTGCTTCGTTAATGATTTTGGTCGACCTAGACCGTATTACGATGATCGTGCGATCGGGTGCCGATGAGTCTGTTGAATGGATTGCGGCATTAGGATTGATGGTTACGATTATTTGGTTGTTCTTAGAAATCTTGCGTATCCTACTCGTCTTTGCCTCAAGAAGCCGTGATTAATCCCAAACGAATTCAATGGTTATATCAAACGGACTCTCAAGGCGACTACATTTTGTATTGGATGCAGTCCAGCATGAGAGTTTTTGCCAACCATGCATTAAGCTATGCGATTGAATTGGCAAATCAACACCACCTTCCTGTTGTGGTGTATTTTGGGATGTCCCCCAATGATCCGTCGGCCAATCTGCGTCATTACACATTTATGCTTGAAGGATTGGAAGAAGTGGCAACGGAACTTGAACAACGTGGAATTAGCTTTGTGATTAAGTTGGCATCACCAGAGGTGGGGATTAGCCCATTGTTGGAACAAGCTCACACCTTGGTGATGGATTTTGCCTATTTGAGAACGCCTCGAACATGGCGACGCCATGTTTACCAACAAGCTAAAGAGTTACATAAACCAGTGGTTATCGTGGAAAGTGATTTGATTGTTCCGGTACGGGTTACTTCAGACAAAGAAGAATATGCAGCCGCCACTATTCGCAAAAAAGTATGGAAGTATGTTCCAGACTTTTTAGATGATCCTATCCTTTTGGAAGTTCAAAAAAAGTCGAATTCACTCCTTCAAAGCGACTTTGATATTAACAACTGGAAGCAGATTGTTCCTGAATTTATTATTGATCACTCTGTCAAACCTTCTCCGATTTATAAGGGAGGATACTCCCAAGCGCTTGAGTACGTAGAGCGATATTTATCAAACTATGTTTATCAAGATCGTGAGCTTCCGAGTGACCCAAGTTTAGACGCATCGAGTAAACTCAGCATGTATTTACACTTTGGACAGATTTCGCCATTAGATATCTACCAGCGAACGCTGGATTATTCACCTAGTAAGACCCCACAAATTCAAGCAAATATTGAATCGTTATTTGAACAACTTGTGGTACGCAGAGAACTAGCATTCAATTTTGTTTATTATAACGAAGGGTATGACCAGTTTGAATCGATGACCTATGCCTGGGCGTACCAGACCATGAAAGAGCATGAAAACGATCCTCGAGAATTCCTTTATACGGTAGACGATTATGAATCAGCAACTACGCATGACCCGTATTTTAATGCCGCAATGTT
>CBFHOU010000054.1:0-3100 GCA_965657695.1 Bacillota bacterium
CCAACCCATATGTAAAGACCATCCAAAAGTCCTGTGGCCAAAATGCCGGAAAAAGAACCAGTGGGATGATCCAACTGACGTTGATTTGACCTAATAGAAAGACGATGGCAGCCCCTGCGACATAAAAGGTTGTGACAGGATATTGTTTCAGTGTTTGTATATTCACGTGAATATTGTATCAAAAGCGCTATGTTATAATCTTCACATAGGATAAAACCATGTCATCTAAAGATAAACCAAGTATTTGGGAACGACTTTTTCAAGTAGATCCAACCAAAGTAGACTACCGAAGCCTTAACGTTTGGATTCGCATCATCGGCGCGTTACTTGCGCTGACACTCATTATTTTTATAACCCAAACGATAACGGACACCTTGTTTCGACCACTACTCGACTTCATCAGCTTATTATCCCCCTTTATTTTTGGGGTTGTTTTTAGTTGGTTATTAACGCCGGTGGTTACAAAACTTGTTGATAACGGATGGTCTAGAACGTTAGCGAGTACGCTCGTTACATTCGGTGCTGTTGCGTTCTTACTTGCCTTGTTTGGTGGTCTATTTTATGTCACCGCAACATCGTTTGTAAATTTCTTTACGGGTGGGTATGAGATTAGTCACTTCTTGGATACCGGTGATAGCCTAATAGAATACATCAACCAAAATTTTAATAATGAAGCTGTAACTACGGGCCTACTTCGATTGGTTATTCAAGTCGGAGAGTTCTTTGGGGTGATAGCTTCGCGGGGAGGACAATATGAAATCATTATTGATACCACGGGTCAGCTCCCTAGCTTCTTAGGTAATGTCGGTGGGTATGCATGGCAGGTTTTAATTACTGTTATTGTGGTCGCGTTTCTACTACCTAACTTCGGTCGCTTTCATTTTCGTTTACGTCGATTTGCCCCAAAACGCTATGCTTCACAGTGGGCAAATTTTATTGATATTGTTGCCACTTCATTTAGTCAATATATGCGTGGCGCGTTACTTATCGCATTAATTGTTGGTTCTACCGTAATGCTTGGGACACTATTGATCTCCTTGTTGACATCTACCGTCCTGTTTTTTGAGGGAACCAGTTCAATTCTAAATTATCAAGCGAATGGAATCTTTGTGATTGTAGTTATTTTTGTCTTTGGGGTGGTGGTTATGGCAACCAACTTAATCCCATACGTCGGACCTTTTATTGGTGGAATTCCAGTGATCGTGATTGTCGCGTTAAACGACACCACACCAAACTATTGGGTAACCATTGCTGTGGCAGGTGTTATTTTATTTGTTCAATCGCTAGAGTCCTTATTCTTACAACCGTATGTGATGGGAAAACAAACCAAACTTCACCCTGTTACGATTTTGTTAGGACTCGCTGTTTTCGGAGCCATGTTTGGGGTTATTGGACTCCTTATTAGCACGCCAATTATTTCGATTGGTCGAAGTGTAATTCGATACTGGCAAGACGGCAAAATCACCACGTAATTTTTATTGCGACAGGCTTGATAGTACGTTATACTATATGAGCGCTAATTTTGGAGAGGTAGCGAAGTGGCTAAACGCAGCTGACTGTAACTCAGCTCCCTCAGGGTTCGGCGGTTCGAATCCGTCCCTCTCCACCATAGGGCTATGGCCAAGTGGTTAAGGCATCGGACTTTGACTCCGACATCCCTGGTTCGAATCCAGGTAGCCCTGCCATAGAAATTTAACACCACGATTCGTGGTGTTTTTTGTTGCTATGCATAGGTTTTTAAAATTATTTTTGGCGTAACGAATACGTTTTCCTAAAACGATGTAGTAAAACGCTTCCAATTGTTAAATTCATGTTGTAGAATAATGGTACTTACTCCAATAATAGGTAGTTAAATGAAACATTATGAGTCCTCTCTTGCGAATGGATTTATTCATTTGCAAAGGGAACATCAAGGGGCGTTAAGTCCTTACACAATCGACATTAATGCAAACACTCGCTATCAATCTGTTATCGGATTTGGGGGTGCATTTACTGAAGCAGCAGCGTATAACTTTTCAAAGTTATCGAAAGAACAGCAATCGAAGATTTTATCACTTTATTTTGATCCTAAGATTGGCTTGCGATATTCAATCGGTCGAATCGCCATGAATAGCTGTGATTTTGCTTTAGGGAATTATACGTATGTCGATGATTTCGATACAACATTGGATTCGTTTGATATTTCCAGAGAAAAAGAGTGGGTCATTCCGATGATCCAACAAGCTCAAAATGTTGCGAAACAACCTATTTCCATTTGTGCGTCCCCATGGAGTCCGCCTGCATGGATGAAAACAAACAATCAAATGAATCACGGGGGACAACTGAAAGAGGAGTACTATCCCCTATGGGCGAGATACTTTGCTCGATTTATTCATGAGATGAGACAAGAAGAAATAAACATCACAGCTGTAACGCCTCAAAATGAACCGGCAGCGGTTCAAATTTGGGATTCTTGTATCTACTCAGCGAAAGAAGAAGGACGTTTTGTTCTGGATCACCTCGGTCCAACCCTTCACGAAGAAGGATTGGCAGATGTAAATATTTATATTTGGGATCATAACCGTGATGTCATCATTGAGCGGGTGCAACCTATCCTAGAAGATCCAAGAGCAAGTAAATATGTTCACGGAGTCGCCCTTCATTGGTATGTCAGTGAAGAATTCGAAAACCTTTCCAAGGTTAAAGAGTTGTTTCCTGATACACATTTACTTTTTACAGAGGGCTGCATTGAAGGAGGGACTCAACGAGGTGCCTTCTCGACTGGGGAACGATACATGAGGAACCTGATTGGTGACTTCTCCAACGGATTAGAAGGATATATTGATTGGAATTTACTATTGGATTTGCAAGGGGGACCCAATCATGTAGGTAACTACTGTGATGCCCCCATTCTATGTGATCCCGAGAACGATGTCGTTCATGTGAATAGTTCATATTATGCAATTGGTCATTTCTCTAAATTTGTTGACATGGGAGCGATTCGGGTAGCGTCCAGTTCAAATCATCCGTTCGTGAACCATGTATCATTCCAAAATCCAACGGGTGAAATTGTCACCATTATTCAAAATGAAACCGAACAAGTAACCACAGTTAACATTTC
>CBFHOU010000055.1:0-3095 GCA_965657695.1 Bacillota bacterium
CATCATTGCGACAATGGAAATGATTACATAATAGAACATGATTGTCTCCTAGTGTAGTTTATCATACAGCAATAAGTGGAGTTTCAGTGGCTAAATTCTTCACCCAGCGCTTTTTGTTATAGCGGCTGATGGAAAAAAGAACTTTGAAAAACTCGGTCCCTTGAACGATCAAAAACATCCATGTGATTGGCAGTGCTGTAAAGAAGGCTAAGGACAACGCAGCTGGAACCGCCACAAGCCACATAAAGCCTGAATCCATCAATAAGGTACTCTTTGTATCTCCTCCAGAACGAATAATAAAAAATAATGTGACGTTCATCGTATATAACGGAACAAATAAGGCATTGACGCGAATATTAAAGATAGCCCACGACTTGGTTAACTCAGCGATCGAATAGAAGTCAGTAAACAACCCGCTAAGGACAAACAATACTACGCCGATTGCAACCGCAACAATCCCCGCGGCAAAAACGAGACGTTTGGCATTATCTTGCGCTTCGACGAGTTCATTTTCACCCAACTTGTTGCCAACAAACACCGCAGAAGCCGTCCCTAAGGCCTGAAATAACACAAATGTAATTTGGGAAATGGAATTCGTGATATTCATCGCAGCTAATGCTCCATCACCTCGAGTTGAATAGGCGTATAAAAAGGTCGTTTGGCCCAAACTCCAAAAAATCTCATTGAGAAGTAATGGAAAGCCAATAATCAAAATCGCTTTGATCAAACTAAATTCAACCGCAAATATACGAGTCCAATCCCACTTAAAGATGTTCTGTCTACGCCACATATACCACAAGGATAATGCGGCTTCAACAAAACGAGCAATCGCTGTGGCAATCGCAGCCCCAATCACTCCCAGTTCTGGGAAGCCAAATAAACCAAAGATCAGCAAGGCATTCAAAACAGTATTCAATACAATGGTGAAGACTGAAATCCATAGTAGAGGCTTCGTAATTCCTACCACACGCAAACTACTCGAGATGGCAATTGAAATGGCAAAACCAAACAGCCCCCAACGTATAATTGAAATGTAATCTTCGGCTAAGCCAATTGTCACGGGATTTGTCGTAAAAATCTGAATCAAGAATGTATCCGCAACGCTAAAAATAATAAAAGCGATAAATGCGACTAATAATGATGCATATAACGTAATCCGGTAGGTTTGATTAAGCTTGCTCTGGTTCTTTGCCCCGTAGTACTGTGCCATATAAATGGTGGAGCCTGAGATCACCCCAAAGGTTGTAATTATCACAACAAAAAAGAGCTGATTCACGACACTGACGGCACCAATTGCGGTTTCGCCGAGTCGCCCAACCATCACATTATCAACGATCTGAATGCTTGCGGTAACAAGCTGTTGCAAGATAAGCGGCAATGACACCGCGATTAGACGATGATAAAACGCCTTATCTCCAATAAACGTGCTTAATTTCATGCTGCTTAATCATATCAAAAAAAGTATGCCTATTTGACATACTCTTTTTTTATTTGATGAAAGAATGTTAGTAAGCTCTCCATGGTGTGAGCAACACTCGCTAAATCAACATCTGGGTTGTCTACAATACCATTGATCATCATCTTGTGAAACTGATCATGAACCGCTAATATTTGCTTTGCTTTTTCTGTAATACTTAGATGGTAGATACGGCGATCGGTAGGGTCTTGTTTACGAAGTGCATACCCTTTTTGAACCAACCGTTTCACAGAGGTAGTCAGCGTACCTGGTGTGACCATCATCACGGTGGATACTTGCGCCATGGTTGGATGTTTCAAGCGTTCAATCGCTTCCAATACATGAATTTCATTCATCGTGACATCCATGACACTGTTTGCTTGCATATACGCTTCCTGAATCACAAGGATTTCATTAAAGCTTTCCACAAGCATCTGATTGAGTAGTTCTCTCGAGACTTCTTTCATGGACGTTACTCAAACTTCTTGAGCCATTGCTCAATTTGGGCTTTCGGACGGTATCCTGATGTTTTTTCTTTGGGTTGTCCATCTTTATAAAGAATCATCGATGGAACACCCGCTAGGCCGAAGGCTCCCATTAACTCTTGATTTTCATCCGAATTGATTTTAACAATCGTATGTCCATCAGCGTCTAACTTTTCTAATTCTGGATGAAGCATTTTACAAGGTCCACACCAGTCAGCATAAAAAACTAGGAGACCCACTCCTTGATTAAGGAGCATTTCATATTCATCTTGATTCGTGTATTTAATGGCCATGTTGTTCTCCTTTTTTATATTCTTCCAAGGGGTAGTAACGAGCATAGTACTCGGTTCCCCCGATGACATTGATTAAGTTATCATACAACGATTGCATCACATCTATCAAGGCAACACTGCGAACGCCGTGCTCACAGATGATATAAATCTCTTTGCTTTTATCCACATAATCTTCATGATTTAATGCAAACGTCATCATTGGAATATTGACCACACCAGGCACCGCACCACTACGAAGTTCATGGGGTTCACGGATGTCAATAATCGTTAAATCTTCATGAAGTTTTTTATGTAATTCATGAACATCAATTTCTCTCATGAAATCCCTCGGCCTCGAACCACTTTCCATAAGCGGGTAAAGACCCCTTGGCCTGAATAATCCAAGATCGCTTGTTTATATATTTTAGCCCCATATCGATATAATGTATAAACCAACGTCATCTGAATCGCCACAATGACCACAATATTGATCCAGGATAACACCCCACTTACCCATAACGCTGGGGCAATAAATAAACTGAAGAGTGGAATGTGGGCGAGTACAACGCTAAACAACGTATCAGGAACAAAGATACTGAAGATTCCGATATAAAACCCAATCACCATCGTGATCATTAACGGTGAAATAATCTTTTGAAAATCTTCCATTTCATAAGCAGTGGCCGATAATATCGCCATGATAAAGCTATACGTGATGTTGGTCATAATATATAAAACCAATACCACGGGTAATACACTTATGATCTCATTCGTAAAATCAGTTAGATCAAACAATGCTAACTCCGGGGCTACACTCATTAACGCATTACGAGATGTGAGTCCCATTAGCCCAAAAACAGCAAATAGCAAGAATTGAAACCA
>CBFHOU010000056.1:0-3028 GCA_965657695.1 Bacillota bacterium
GTTTACTAAGTGTCCATCTTTTTGGATTGTAATCCCACTTCTTCTTGTGTCTAACAACACTTGAAGACTTATTTGAGCTAAAAAATGGATTAAATGGTGTTTCAAACTTGGATAGTATACCGTCGTTGTCGTCATCGTCATCTAGATAATTTAATATGCCATCGCTATCAGAGTCTCCGTTGTAAACCGAGGCAAAGAAATTCTCAAATAAAGTGGGTATACTATCACCATCGTCGTCCGAATCTAAAAAATTAGGAATTCCATCATTGTCCGTATCGTCATCCATGAAATTACCATTGTTGTTCAAGTCTTCTGCTTTGGTAGGAACTCCGTCGTTATCAGAATCATAGGGTATTATTAGAACTTCTACTGTACCTACATTAGAGGAAATACCTAATGACGATACCTGGTAGGTAAATGAATCAGGATAAACAAAAGAATAATTACTGTCCTCTATAGATTCATTAAAAGATCCTCTGGTATGGACAAATGAGGCGCTTCCATTGTTATCGATTGTTGTAGTTCCAAGAGATGTTTCACTCACTAAAGTATAAGAGTCTATGGCATCTCCTTCTTCATCAAAAGCATTTAAATTAAATGAAACGCTTTCGTTTTCATGCACATAAACTGTCTGGTTTGGAACCACTGGAGGGTCATTAATGGGTATAACCGTTATAAGAATAGTTCCGCTTGCAGTTTCTGTTCCTCTAGAAATTTGATATATCAGTGAGTCAGACAAAGCATTACCTCCATCATGCTCATAAGTAAGTGTTAAACTATTTAAAGAGGAGTTTCCATTTACTGTTGTAGAAAGCAATTCATAACTGTATGGATCATTGTTTCTGTCTGAAGATTCAAAAAGGTAGGTCACTGTACCTGCTTCATTGACCGTTAAATTAATTGTCTGAGCTTCTAATTCTTGATTTGGATCTACAATAACATTCGGGAAAACTCTATTAATTCTCGCTATTGATGGATTCCCATCATTTTGTGCAGCATCTTTAAAACTAGAAGTAGGGTGAAGAAATATACTTGTGCTTATGATTTCCACACCATCTAAGTCAACGTCTCCTGGCTGAACTATATATCGGAATACTTTATTTCTGGAAGAACTCAACGTATTGTCGTAAGTAATAGAAGCGATACTAGAGCCTATTTGAACTTGAATTTCAGCTGGAGGGCCACCAAAACTAGTATTTTCATCAGACATTTCTAAGATAAAATCGATTGCGTCTCCCTCATCATATACTCCGGACTCGACATTAATTCTCGAGGTAAAAGGCCCGGAAAGATCTACTTGGAATTCTCGACCTTGATACGGTCCAGATGTATTTCCTGCAGTATCTGAAACATTCCCAGTAATATACAACTTGTCTGCATGTCTCAACCCTTGTAAAGTAGAAGTAGTTAACCCAAACACTGCGCGGTTTAAATTCACAGTAGAAGTCGCTGTGTACACCACATTATTTTGATTGCCTTTGACTAAAGTGAAGGTAAATTCATTACCATCTTCGACTCCTGAGGTAGTAAAGGTTACCGTTTGTGAAACTTGAGTATCTGCTATACCCATCCAACTGTCACGCATGGACAGCCAAGAGGCATTTATATCAGTAATTCTCGGTAAAATTCCATCTACTAAAACACTAGAAGTATCCTCAATAGTAGAAAGGGTTGTGGAAGCTGTATTCCCAAATGCATCTTTTATTTGATTATTGGCCAACAACAATTCGTTTCCTATCTGAATACCATCCATATCATTATCTCCCTCCTCTATTTGATAAGCAAAGGTTAGCGAAGTAGTTCCACTTCCAGAAATATAGTAGGAAGTGCCCTGACTAGTGTAAGTAGTATCTGAGAGCGTTAAGGAAATAGACGGACTTGAGACACTCGTATCTACTGTTACAATCTCATTGAATTCTAACGTATAAGAAATGGTCTCACCTACTGCATATGTTTTGCTTAAAGGTGCAAAAACTTGAAGAACATAGGGCTGTTCCGTATCTATTGTAATACTTGTACTAGTAGTCGTATTTGAGTTTCCTGCAATATCCGTAAACGCTCCTGCTAAGAGGGTTAGCGTTTCTACTGTAGTAGTCGCTGTTGCGGTTGGAGTATAAAGCAGCGTGTAAACCGAACTGCTTGTCGCTGTAAAGTTCGATAAGGTACCACTTGCAGAAAGACTGATGCTACTCACATCAAAGGTGGTAGAGCTCTCCGATAAAGTGATGGTCAGCGTGGTGGTCTCTGATCCATTCAATTCAGTATCTGCAACGTCAAAACTGCTTATCGTTGGGGAAACACTGTCTACTGTAAAGCTAATGCTCTCTGTACCTGTATAAGCATTGCCTAAAAGGTCGCTTGCTGTTAGGGTCGCAGTATAACTTCCATCAGAACCTGTTGGTGCTGTCCAAGCATAGGTCCATGTCCTTGAGCTTGTAGAGGCTGAAACCGTCATGGAAACATCCGATACAACACTTCCAATAGTAATCCTAGGAGTATTTACGGGCTCGCTAAAACGAGCTGTTAAAGTTACAGTTTGAGCCCCTTTTACTATTGAATCATCGTCATCACTTGTGAAACTGTCGATGCTTGGATTTGAATTGTCTACATTGACAACCACACTATCGGTACCTGAATAGGGATTCCCTTTTAAGTCGTAACCACTCAAAGTGAAGGTAACAACACCCGTAATATCGGGAGCGGTCCAGCTGTATGTCCAAATATCATTTGTGCTTGAAACTGTGAGTGTAGCAGTTGTTGTATTGGTGCCATCATTAATGTTTAGTGTAGGCGAAGACAGCATTGACTCGCTAAAGTCTGCTGTAAAAGTGACTACAGTGCTTGGACTTACATAGCCTGAAGTGTCCCCAACTTTAGTGAAACTCTCTATAGTTGGTGTTGCGGTATCTATGCTTATTGTCGTACTACTTACCACATTGGTATTCCCTGCAATATCCGTAAACGCTCCTGCTAAGAGGGTTAGCGTTTCTACTGTAGTAGTCGCTGTTGCGGTTGGAGTATAAAGCAG
>CBFHOU010000057.1:0-1784 GCA_965657695.1 Bacillota bacterium
CCATGGTCTGCCGTGACAAGCGCAACACCACCGAGGGAAAGAACGGTTTCCACCACCGCGCCAACGCACTCATCGACCACTTCAACTGATTTGATCGCCGCAGGAATCGAGCCCGTATGACCCACCATGTCGCAATTCGCAAAGTTTAAAATCATCGTATCGGTTCCATTTTTTAGCGCTTCAACCGCTTTATCTTTAACTTCATATGCACTCATTTCTGGCATTAAATCAAAGGTTTCAATTTTTGGTGAGTCCACTAAGATTCGTGTACTACCTTTAATTTCTTTATCGCGACCGCCATCAAAAAAGAAGGTCACGTGAGGATACTTTTGCGTTTCGGCGATTCGTACTTGGTGTTTTCCAGCCGCACTAATGACTTCCCCGTACGTATTGACCGGCTCATGAAGCTCATAGGCGATGCTCCCTTTCACATCTTCACTGTAATGCATCATCGAGACATAGTGAACATCCACTGGTTTATACGACTCAGGAACGGATGCGGGATTCGTCAGCATTTTAGAGATTTGAATCGCACGGTCCGGACGAAAGTTCATAAAGATGACGGCATCGTTATCTTCAATCCGAGAGTCTGCGGTTAAGACAACGGGGTCAATAAACTCATCAGTGACCCCAGCCGCATAGGAATCTTCAATCACTTGTAGGACGTCTCGACCATCCACAATCCCTGCCGTTAGACTGTCATAGGCTTTCTTGGTACGCTCCCAGATATTATCGCGGTCCATCGCATAGAAACGACCCATGATACTGGCAAGTTCTGCTTGATGCGTTTGTAAATAATCTTGAAAGGCACTAACATCTGTTTTTGCTTGATGCGGTGACACATCGCGTCCATCGGTTAGCAAATGGATGTATGGGGATACATCATGGCCATTCGCTAATTCAATTACTGCTTTGAAATGATCGATATGTGCATGAACGCCACCTTCACTAAATAATCCGAGTAAATGAAGTTTGGAATGGTGTTTTTTCACATGCGCAACCGCATCTAAAAATGCGGGGGTTTGAGTAATACTGTGGTCTTGAATTGAGACATTAATTCTCGATAAACTTTGAAACACCACACGACCTGCCCCAATATTTAAATGGCCCACTTCTGAATTCCCCATTTGTCCCTCAGGTAAGCCCACACGCATTCCCCATGTAACAAGTTCGGTGTGAGGATACGTCTTAGCCAAGCGGTCCAAGTTTGGTTTCTTAGCTAAATGGACGGCGTTACCTTCATAGGCTTTGCCATGGGCATAGCCATCCATAATGATTAATACAACGGGTTCGTTCATGATTCCTCCAGTTCAATTATACGCTTCTACCCATAAAAAAACAGGACACCGTTCGTTGAAAACGGTTCCTGTTACGTACTAATAATCTCAATAAATTGTTTGGTGGATTCTTTCCAACTGTAATGCCTCTTTGCATGATCGGCTGTTGTTTGTCTTGAAACTGTCAACGCTCGCTCAACCGCTTTTAGTAAATCAGTATCGATCGATCCGTTGACCCCTTCAATAATAATATCAATCGGTCCCGGCGAAGGATACGCGGCAACAGGGGTTCCACATGCCATTGCTTCGATAATCACCATGCCAAACGTGTCCGTTAATGACGGAAAGACCAAGCAGTCTGCATCAGAAAACACATTTGCTAGTTCTTCTTTTTCTTTATAGCCAAGAAACGTAACTCGTGGGTATTCAATCTCATACTCTTTGCGTTTAGGTCCATCTCCAACCACAACAAAGTCGTATTCTACATGATCCGATAAGTTCAAGAAT
>CBFHOU010000057.1:2002-2960 GCA_965657695.1 Bacillota bacterium
GGAAAAAGTAAATCGCTCTGGAATATAAAAGTATTTCTTCAAATACATCGGAAACTGCGTATGATACGCCGTTGACATCGGAATATTATAGTAGCGAGCAAATCGTTTTCCACTCATTCCTAAAAACCCTTCGGTGGCAATATGAATGTGATCGGGTTCAAAATCACTTAAGAGTTCTTTCAGTCTGCGTTTCGTCACACCAGGAAAAACCAAATCAAGCTCAGGGTAGCGTGGCACATTAAGCGTATGAAAGAGCCTTGGACCAATCACTCTCGTATGATGGCCAAGCTGTTCTAGTTCTTCCACGGTATGTTCAATCGATCGCACCACCCCATTAATTTGAGGTTTCCAGGTATCGGTAATAAATAATATGTTCATGGGACAATTATATCACTCTACGTAAAAGCACGACCCTTCGGTCGTGCTTATTGATTGCGCGGTAATAACGGGACGACTCGCGTTGCTAAAACAAATAATAGTCCAATTTGAATTGGCCATTTGACAGCGAGTGTCACAACGCGTGCAGGTAACCCTGCGAAGATTCCTGTATTAAATAACTGAAATAAGGCAACGGTTGTAATAACAAACGCTACGAATGAAGTGATTAGGACTGCGGTACTAATTCGAGGTAGGGTTAAGGGCTTGTTATATAACAGTAGTCCGGCGACAAAGCCCCAACTCATTGAGGCGAGGGTAAAGATACCCAGTGGAAAGCCCATCAACAATGAATATAAGACATCGGCAACAAACCCGGTGATTAGACCCAAGACAGGTCCTAAAACCATACCAGCAGCTAAGAGGGCAATATCATCAAACGTAAATCGATACTCAAGCGTGGTAAACGCTGTGAAACGCAACATAAAACTGAGGGCTGCAAACATCGCAGCAAAACTAAGTTGACGTGTGGTTACTCGCATGTTCTTCTCCTACGTGCCGAGTAACCAAAAAAAGGGATTCC
>CBFHOU010000058.1:0-2938 GCA_965657695.1 Bacillota bacterium
TGACTACTTTTACCGCATCCAAGGGAGTTTCATGCAACGCACGTAGCATCAATTCATGGGGTGGGAAAATTTGAACACGAGTTCGTTGTTGTTGAATCGTTTCAAGAATGTGTTCGACGTCTTGTTGTCGCAATTTTGATAAGTATTCCATGGTGTCTATTGTACCGGTAAAAGAGGCAAACCAGAAGTCAATACATAAGAAATAATGATACAATTTTCATATGAAACCACTTCATAAATCGTTACTATTTGGTAGTTATTTTATTTTAATGTTACTCATGGGTTCGGTATATACGTTTTCGATATATCGCCCCTTTTTACTGGATGAATTTGATGTTTCATTCTCTGTTAGTGGGTATCCCTACATGGCATCACTCGCTTTTTACGCTTTGTCGATGTTTCTCTTTTCCCGCTTCATCCGAAACGAGTATCTTCCTCGCTTGTTACTATTGGGAACCTTGTTGTTAAGCAGTGGTTTTTATATTAGCTCGATTGCGAGTACCATTTGGGTCTTTACGCTTGGTTATGGTGTATTTGTTGGTACTGGTGTCGGGATATTGTATTCCATTGCCTTAAACAGTGTGGCTCGTTATTTTGACTCACGAATTGGAATACTGAGTGGTGTCATGTTAATGGCCTTCGGATTATCTTCGGTGATTACGTCACCACTTGCCCAAGCCTTTTTAAGTAGTAATTCGATTCAGTCCTGGTTCTTATTGTTTGCCTTGGTCACCTTTGTCGCAGGAATACTCCCCTTCGTTCTCCTGCAACCTATCCGGTATGAACCGCAGTATGAACCAAGCAATGAACCTGTTATGAACTTTATTATTCTTTTTAGCTTAAGTGCTTTTGTCGGACTGATGATGATTGGGTTATCTGGGATTGTAGGGACTGAAATTTATGGATTTACACCCAGCCGCATTTCCCTACTCGTTAGCGTATTTGCGCTTGGAAATGCCGGAGCTCGACCGATTTTTGGTTATTTGATGGATCGATATGGTTTCATCGTCTCGATGCTACTGATCAATGGTCTTGTGGCTATCGCAACGATGCTAAATCTCTTCAATCAAGGATCCTCAATTGCACTCTTTGGTATCAGCTATTTTGTATATTGGTTTAGTTTAGGTGCATGGTTAGCGATCATGCCTTTGTTGGTTAAAAAAGCTGTCGGCACCACAAAATATGCTTCCGTTTATGGTAAGGTCTTTTTGGGCTATGGAATCGCAGCGATTGGTGGGACGGTATTCTCGGGGATCATCTTGGATACGGTATCAACTACCACATTCATTTACATCGGAATTTTAGCCTTACTATTACTAATTACTGGTTTTAGTTATATAATTCATAAATCGATTCAGTATGAAGCGTAACGACAATATGAAGACAACGAACATTCAATATCAGACAATAACAACCTTGAATATCCACCTTCTGGACAATGTTCTAGCCGAAGTGTTCGACTATCCCATTGATCCTACGTATGTGGCAAACTTTTTGAGTTCGCCCATACACCATCTAGTCGTTGCAATGAACGATACCGGTGAAATTATAGGGTTTGTAACGTTTGTGGACCTTTATCATCCGGATAAGGCGACTCAAGTCTTTGTTAATGAACTCAGTGTCCATGAAGATTATCAACGACAAGGTATTGGTACGGCCCTAATGAACCATGTCTTTCAGTATGCGACTGACCATGCTTATTATGTATGGGTCGCAACAGAAATGGAGAATGAGGATGCGGATACGTTTTACCAAAAACTCACCCCTGATTCCCGACAAGATAGCTATTTCTATGATTGGAAAATAAAAAAAGACCGTTCATGAGAACGGTCTTTTCAATTATCTTGCGAAGTATTTAATGGTACGAACCATTTGGTTCACATAACTCATTTCGTTATCGTACCAGGTAATGACTTTGACTAATTGTTTGCCATCAACTTCCATGACTCTGGTCATTTGAGCATCGAATAATGACCCATACGTAATCCCAATGGTATCTGATGATACGATCGGGTCTTCCGTGTAGCCTAACGTTTCATTCGCTGCTGCTTTCATCGCCGCATTGACTTGGTCGACCGTGACATTTTTCTTCAGTTCAACCACTAAGTCAACCACAGATCCTGTGGTAACTGGAACGCGTAAGGCGATCCCATCCATTTTGCCTTTAAGTTGAGGTAAGACCAATCCAATTGCAGCAGCGGCACCGGTTGACGTGGGTACAATATTTGCCGCAGCAGCACGTCCACGACGAGAGCTAATGTCTTTACCGTGAGGCGCATCTAGGGTTGCTTGATCATTAGTATACGCATGGACAGTCGTCATATATCCTTTAACAATCCCAAAGCTGTCATCCAATACTTTCGCCACTGGCGATAAACAGTTGGTGGTACAACTAGCCGCACTAATGATTTGTTCGGATCCATCTAAATCTTCATGATTGACATTGAAACAAATGGTTTTTAAATCCCCTTTGGCCGGTGCAGATATCACCACTTTTTTAGCACCAGCGGTAATATGTTTCATCGCTTTGTCTTTTTCGGTAAAAAACCCGGTACACTCTAGGACGACATCTACCCCTAAGCTTCCCCAAGGCAAGCTTTCAGGGTCACGCTCAGCGTAAATTTTGATTTTACGGCCATCCACGACCAAGGTGTCTCCTTCAAAATCTATCGAATCACTCTTATAACGACCCTGAGAGGTATCGTATTTTAAGAGGTATGCTAACGTCTTCGCATCGGTTAAGTCGTTGATCGCAACGACTTCGTAGTTTGCATCTTCATTCATCAAGCGAAAGGCAAGACGACCAATGCGACCAAATCCATTAATCGCAACTTTTACTGACATTTATTTTTTCCTTCTTTCTTCATGTTTATTGTACTCATAAAAAGCTGTCACCTCAAGGCGACAGCGTTATCATTCTTATAAAAATGCTTTCTTC
>CBFHOU010000059.1:0-2876 GCA_965657695.1 Bacillota bacterium
TTGTCTTGCTAACGGGAATTCTAAGTGTGGCTACCAACTTTGTCATTTTGCCGCTCTTAGTCAAATACATCAAAGATTATCGACTTCTTCAAATTAGTATTTTGATTATCTCCGTATCGTTGATATTTACGTTCCAAGTGATTACTCCTTTTATTGTGGCAATCTTCACGACACATCTACTCTTTATGATGGTAAGGTCTATTTATGATCCGCTGCATAATTCCTACATTTCAAAATTATCGAAATACCAAGGTCAAATGATTGGGATGAGCGAATCAGCGAAGATGATGGGCATGTTTATCGGACCGATTGTTGGTGGATACTTGTATGCCATTACACCAACGTTGCTGTTCTTAATCGCTGCCATTGTGGGGTTAATTGCTTTTGGAATCAGTTTATTCATGAATGCATCTCCGGTTACAGAATCAATGGGTGAAAATTAACATGATTTTACCGATGCAGTTCCATTCGTTAGAGTCGCTTGATTCCACTACGGTACAAATTAAACTCATTCCTGCTAAAGATACCACCTGGCAACCAGGTCAAGCGGCTCGTTTTGCGATCCCTGATAAAATCTTAGGGCCCAATAGTAGTAAACCGGTCGTTGCGGCAAGTAATCCCGAGGAATTCTTTTTTGAATTTTATTTAATGATTGATGATTCCCCGTTTATCCAGACCCTGTTTGGATTGGAAGAAAACAGTCTCGTCTATATTAAATTTGAAGATGATGTATATCGCCTTCCTGAGCAAGGAACTTGGCTGATTACGAATGATGCAGTTGGGCTTGTAAGAGCACATGTGAAAAAGTTTCAATCGACAGCGAAAGAAATAACAATTGTACTCTATCAAACAGGTAAAACTTATTTTGCTGATATTACGCAAGTGTGTGGTCAAAATCCCCAGTTTACGATTCTTGTTGCAAACAATCTCGCAGAACTTGCGTTTCGCCTTCAAGAATCCCCCTTGCCTTTGACCCTGGCGATGGGTAGGACTGATGCGACATGGTTAACAAAATGGGTTCATGAATTTGGTACTGATGAATCAAACATCAACACGGTGATCATCGGATAACGGCGCAAAAAGCGCTGTTTTCTTTGGTATAATGGTCTAGATGGTACGCCAACTCGCATGGGAGATTTTACAAAAAGTCTTTCGCCAAGAAGTGTATAGTAATATTGCGCTATCCCAGACCCTGCGGAATAGCGTTTTATCTGAGCCCGATCAGCGCTTATTAACACAGTTGGTTTACGGTGTGATTCATACCCAAAAACAGCTTGATTATTACTTGAATCCAATGATTCAAGGCAAGAAGGTGTCCAATGCTGTTCGTTATTTATTACTTCTCAGTTTGTATCAATTAAAATTTATGGATAAAATTCCCGATTATGCGGTGTTGAATGAATCGGTGGAGCTCGCAAAAACCTTGCGTCCTCCCCAAGATAAATTTGTAAATGCCATTTTGCGAAATATTAAAGAACCTGACACCGCGATGAGTGAAGTCGAAGAGTACAGTGTTTCTGAATGGTTGTATAAGCAATTAAAAGGACAATACCCGCTGGAGTATCAGCAAATATTAGCTAGTTATTTACAAGAACCGAAACGTAGTGGTCGTCTAAATATAATGAAAGCTACGATGGAGGACGCAACAAAGGCAGGGTTTGAATCAAGTCGCGTAAGTCCGGTCGGAATTATTTTGACCCAAGGAAACTTAGCCGTTCATCCATGGTACAAATCCGGGAAACTAACGATTCAAGATGAAGCCAGTCAGCGAGTTGCTTTGGCTGTAGATCCTCAACCGGGTGACCGCGTCCTTGATATGTGTGCTGCCCCCGGAGGAAAAGCCACTCACTTGGGCGAATTAATGAACAATACAGGTGAAGTGATTGCGAATGATATTTATCCTCATAAAGCGGATTTGGTCAAGCAGAATGTCAAACGCTTGGGCTTAACCAACGTTACGATAACAACCGAAGATGCACGGACATTAGCTGATGTTTACCCAGCTGAATCATTTGACCGAGTCTTACTGGATGCTCCATGTAGCGGGTGGGGAGTGATCTCTCGTAAACCTGAAATAAAGTATTTTACCTCCAGTGAAAAACAAGATGCCTTGATTCAAATACAAATCTCACTACTGGATGTGGCAAGTACATTGGTGAAAACGGGTGGAATTCTTGTATACTCTACTTGTACCTTGAATAAAGGGGAAAACGAAGTTCAAGTGAAGAAGTTTCTAACACGTTATCCAGAATTTACTCTACTTGATGAATCACTCCTCTTACCCCATACGTACCAAACGGATGGCTTTTATATTGCCACCCTTCGAAAAGGAACAACATGATTACAAGTTATCCCTATGATGAATTAGAACAATTAGTCGTCGAACTCGGAGAAAAACCATACCGAGCTCGTCAGATTTATGAATGGGTATATCAGCATCAGGTCACTAGTTATGACCAGATGACGAATCTACCCCTTTCGTTTCGCGAACAACTCGAAGAGATTGCGCCATTTCAAGCGCTGGATCTAGCAACAAAACAAGTGAGCTTGGATGGAACTGAAAAGTTCCTCTTTCGTTTACACGATGGTCACTTAATTGAATCGGTCTTAATGGTTTATGATTGGGGCCATTCGATTTGTATTACCACGCAAGTCGGCTGTAATATCGGTTGTAGTTTTTGTGCGTCGGGCCTACTCGGAAAATCTCGAGACTTAACGTCTGGTGAGATTGTTGCACAAGTCTTAGAAGTAGAACGCTTAAGTGGTAAAAAAATCAGTAACATTGTTGTTATGGGTATCGGTGAACCGTTCGATAACTTTGATCATTTAATGAATTCCCTTTATACGATTAATCACCCATGGGGTTTAAATATTGG
>CBFHOU010000060.1:0-2869 GCA_965657695.1 Bacillota bacterium
GGCGACGGTATCGTTGCATTTCGTCGTGAAAAATATGTTCCTCTAGGTGGACCCGCAGGCGGGAATGGTGGCCGAGGCGGTCATGTGATCATCGAAGCCGAAGAAGGACTATCGACGTTACTTGAATACCGCTATCAAAAGAATTTTAAAGCGCCAGAAGGCGGCAAAGGCATGAGCAAAGGCCAATATGGGAAAGATGCCGATGACATTATTTTAAAAGTCCCTGTCGGCACGATTATTCGCCATCAAGGAAATGTCATTGCGGATTTAACCAGCCATAAGCAACAAGTTATTGTGGCTCGTGGAGGCCGTGGGGGTCGTGGGAACATCGCCTTTGCGACAACCAAACATCCGGCACCTGAGCTTGCGGAAAATGGTGAACCCGGCCAAATCGTTGAACTCGAGATGGAGCTTAAACTGCTTGCCGATGTTGGCTTAATTGGTCTACCTAGTGTTGGTAAAAGTACAATCATTAGTGTGATTAGTGCAGCCAAACCCAAGATTGCTGCGTATCCATTTACCACCATTCGACCTAATTTAGGGGTTGCGAGTGTCCATGATCATAGCTTTGTTGTCGCGGACATGCCAGGTTTAATTGAAGGGGCGTCTCAAGGGGCTGGATTAGGGATTCAGTTTCTACGACATATTGAGCGAACTCGAATCTTAGTCCATGTTGTTGATGCCACCCATGCCGATCAAATTTTGTCAGATATTGCTTTGATTAATGAAGAATTAGTCAGCTATAATCCGGATTTAGGATTGTTACCTCAATTAATTGTTGTGAATAAAGTCGATGTGATTGATGCAGAAGAACTTGCAAGTTTACAACGCCTTGTACCCGGTGCGTTATTTATTAGTGCTGCCACGAATCAGGGCATCCCAGAGTTACTCGGTGAAATGTGGAAGCTTCTGGAAGAACATCCGATAGCTGCTGTCAAGCCATCGGAAGTGAAAGAATATAATTTCACGCCGCCAAGTGAGGCCTTTGAAATACAGTTGGGACCCGACAATGTCTATGAAGTTCGCGGAGAGCAAGTTGAAAAATTAATGCAGATGACTGATTTTGCCAAACCTCAAAATGCGAAACGCTTTGCTAGACAACTTCGTAGCATGGGCATTGATGATGCATTACGTGCTAAAGGATTACAAAGCGGTGACACGGTTCGTATTTTAGACTTTGAATTTGAGTATGTAGATTAATATGACTGGATATGTAGACATCGGAAATAGTGACACTAAATTTGCAATCGATTCCCCGTGGCAAGAAATTGCTCGTTTTTCGACTGCAGACTTATCGCTAGCAACTTTGAATGAACTCATCAACAAGCCGCTTACCAAACTGATGGTCGCAAGCGTCGTTCCCTCAGCGAACGATGTCATTAATGTGTGGGCAACGAATCAGAAGATTGATGTTGTGTTTATCAGTCATGAGCAAGACATCGTATCGATTTCAACGGATTCTCCCTATGAAGTTGGGGCTGATATCATTGCCGCCGCTGCTGCAGTCATCGGGGATTGTTTGGTGGTGGATGCAGGCACTGCAACCACCATTTCATACGTCGAAGACTCCACGTTACGAGGGGTCGCGATCGCCCCTGGACCTAAAACTCAAATGAACTCATTAATTTCATCCACCTCCTTATTGCAGGATGCGGTCTTACAACCCCGAACCGACTATTTTGGGACCTCAACCCCGACGGCGTTAGCCAGTGGGATTGTGCAAGGACAAGTAGCATGGATTGAGCATGTGGCACTCCAACATCCTTATCACACCGTCATTGTCACGGGTGGATTTGGTAGCCTTCTAAGTGCCTCAATGACCATCGACCATGTCTATGACCCGTTTGTGGTCTTCAAAGGGTTACAGGTGATTGAAAATGGAACCGCGTAATGCGCTGTTGGTCCATATCGGACCCACATGGACGCAAATCTATTATGAGTCCTTAAGTGTCGTCGAAACGGATGAGAACTGGAATGTCGAAGATGTCGTTGCCATGCTTGGGGATTTTCAATTTTTAGGCACGCGGATCATCGAACATGTAGTGATTTCATCTCGCGTTCCGACGGTTGCCACTGTCTTTTCAAACTATGCTAAAAAAGTCTTAAAACTGGACCCTGTCTATATTCATCCTCGCCATAGTTTGTTTGCCATGGACGATGATATCCCAACCGATGTGGTTGGCGTGACTCATTCTCATCCGGGTGAAGTGGTCTATGTCGGTTTGGATGAAGCAATTACCATTAGTTATGTCAAAGACGGACTGTTTCAAGGATATTTTCAAGGTCCACAACTTACATTATCTTCGTCAACACAAATGCCTGCTCGCATCCATCTTGGAAAAACTCCAACCTCTGCAATGATTCAAGGGCAGATTGTGACAATTATTGGAACAATTGAAACCGCCCTTCGAACAATGAGACCTCACCAAGAAGCCAAAATTGTCCTCTATGGACCTTTGGCGAAATGGATGAGTGGCTATTTGGAAGAGCGCCACACCCTGGATTCGGATGCTTTGTTTTCTGGACTACAAAACTTACTCAAGCACGCCGTGTAGGCGTGCTTTTTATGTTCATTTTGATATAATGAGCCATGATGAAACCGGCAATCGATAAAGCGTCTGTATCGCCCATGATGCAGCAATACTTGACCATCAAAGATGCCCATCCCGAAGCGTTAGTGCTCTTTCGCTTGGGCGATTTTTATGAACTCTTTTTCGATGATGCCATCACCGCTTCGAAAGCCTTAAATATTGTCTTAACAGCTCGTGATGCGGGAAGTCAAAAAGCCCCGATGTGCGGGGTGCCTTATCATGCAGTGGATAAATATGTGGAACGCTTAGTTGACGATGGCTTTCATGTGGCGATTTGT
>CBFHOU010000061.1:0-2868 GCA_965657695.1 Bacillota bacterium
GACCAAAATCTCCGTTTGGTACTTTTGCATCCCCTAATAACGATGGATCAATCACAACGTTTAGATAACGGGTTGCTTCCGAACGGTTTCCGGCTGAATCTTCTACTGCGTAGCGTAGGAAGTAGCTTCCTGCGACTTCAGTATCATAGGTTCCATTAACAACAATGCTTTCTGTGAGGACGCCATCTACACCATCTAATGATGTGACGCCTGCTAATGGATCAAAATTTTCACCGACAAATACAGTGACATCACTTACTCCACGTAAGGATGGCGCTTCTGTATCCGGTGTTGCAGCACATGCCACAAGTGAAACAGTAAGTAATGCCATGATGAATAGACTAACGAGTCGTTTCATATATTCCTCCTATTTTTACTCGTTGATTTCAATAATCATTGTGTCGTAATACCCAGAGCGAATTAAGGTTGCGTATTGACCTCGTATGACGGGTCCTTCAACCACAACTCTCTCTCCTTGATGCCCTAGTTCAATGCGATTGATATCGCATTGGTCATAGGTTGATGCTTTATTTTTATTCCGGATTGTTACATCAATCCGATGGAATAAACGGAATGTTACTTCACCATCATCATTAAAGAAGCTATGGTGAAGTTTAGGTTGTAAGGAGAATTCTAGTTCTCCTTGATTCATCTGGAAGGGAGCCCCTCCCGTCATCATGATGTACCACATATGAAGTGCTTCCACTGTAGACCCTGATAATCTGGCAAAGAATCCTTGTCCATGAATCTTTGGATCAGGGTTATTCGTCGGGGCAATGAAGCTCGAATTTTCAAGCGGGCTTCTGCCGTATACCGCTGGATCCATAAAACATACAAGGTTTGTTTCGAGCGATTCATAATATTCTTCATATAAACCTGCTTGTAATAAACCAAGTAAATACTTATAGGTCATATGTAGGAAATTGCTTTCTCGCTCTAACCATCCTGGGGTAAACGCTTTAATGCGTCCTATTTCATGAGTAGCTGATTCCAAAGGTGTACTTGTCTTATACATTTGTAAGGTGGAATCAAACAACTCGGACTGACGAATCTTCTGATGCATCGTTTTCAGCACGGTAGAGTCTGTCTTAGTTTTCAACAGTCGAGCCGGTGCTTCTAAGAATGCGGGTAAGACCTGCAGAGAAACGCCTTGGGTCTTTACATTCTTCTTTGCATCAATCACAAATTTATCAATGTCTGCATATAAGAATGTTGGAATAATTCCGTTGTGATCGTTGATAAGCTTATCCAACCGCTCTTGTAGATATGATTGAAGTGAACGTAAATACAATTCAATCGTATCAGTGGATACTTTATCGATTCCCAACTGTGGTCCAAATCGTACCGAGTTTCGATACGACTCGCGAGCCCGCAAACGTTCTTCATATCCAGGTAACGATTGTAGTTGATAAAACAACGTATTGGTTTCGGTGACCCATTCAATGGTGGTCGATGAATGGTGCTGAATCATAAAATCAATGATTCGTAGGAGTTCAATCGTCTCAGAAACCCCAGAGCCGACTAACCCAGGCAGTCCGTTCATTGCATCGTTCCAACCCGGCTTATCTGCTTCCATTTCAATACCGTAGTCAAACCGGTCGAGTAAGGAATGTTTTGTCAGAACTAGGGTAAGCAGTTTTGTATATAAATTTGTTTGATATGTCGATCCTTGATATGTAACCCAATTGGTTCCATGTTGGTTTAAATGAAGTTGTTCGATCTTTTCCTCATCGGGATGTCGCAATCCATGATATTGCCGGACATTTCCATCGGAAGAAGTTGTTATTTTCTCATGAAGTGGTCGGACAGTAACAGGGGATTCAAAATATCGGTAATTGTTATCTACATAAAGAAAATCTTCCAATTCATCCGGATAAATACCAACATAATTATCAATTAAATCTAAGACGTAGGTGAAGTGGTCGGTCCAATACCCTTCTCCAAACTGTGCATTCGCTTGGAGCGTTGCATTGGACAGGATCACTTCAAATACTTCCATTACTTGATCACCCGATGTAAATGGGAAGGATTGTAACTGGTACATCACTTGTCCGGGTGTAAATGGTTCACGTAGGGTATCCAAGATTGACAATGAGTCAGCGTTATATTTCGAAAGAGCATTCTTAACCGGTTCAATGTTATTACAAATAAAGGTTGCTCCATTAATTGACAGTGGATTATATCCATCTAACTGAATTAAGTCTAAAAACTGATAGATATTGGCGCGCTTTATTTCAGGGTGAAACGCTACATCTAGCCTTCGATTTTGACAGACATCTCGGAAATTCCCATTTCCTTGTGAATAGTACTCTGGGGCAATAGAGAAGAAGTTATAGTCTCGCTCTAGATCTCCATGTCGTCGAGAATAGATATGATAGGTATTCATTCCTAATTGAATGGGATATCCGCCTCGTAGAATATTATCTAAATACACTTGCTCGACATACGCATCATATAGTGGTCGAGCAGAGGATGTTTTAATTTCTTTCGTTAAAACCGATATCACATCGGCAGCTTCTTGTTCCTTAGACTGCCAATATGCTTCGCTACTGAGTGAGTGTAAGTGCCGTTGAAGTTCGGAAAATTCTTTCACATAACCGGCTACCGCATATATTGATGTTGATTCACCTGGTGATAGCGTAATCGATAGTGGAATAAATGACGTTGGAATAGTGTTCGTTGTGACCTGTTGTTGAGCTTGAATGTGTGAGACTGTATGGTGTTGAAAATAGACAGGAACATGTTTTGATGTATCATAGTCGAACACTAATGCCGGATCCACAATTGGAGTAATCCGTTTTCCTTGATGAACGGCCAAGTAGAAATGACCTTCATTCATCTTCTTAACTTCACTGGAATCATTCGTCG
>CBFHOU010000062.1:0-2726 GCA_965657695.1 Bacillota bacterium
GTTCTTGTCCTTTTTGATTGACCCCGCCATAAATAACAGCGGTTTTAAGATTCATCTTCCCGCCGTATGTCATAAAGCTTTCTTTAATTTGTTGGGCGAGCTCTCTGGTTGGCGCTAAGATTAGTGCTTGAATTTTTCGCATCTTCATATGATGCGGATTGGATTGAGCCAATCGCTGTAGAATCGGTAAGGCGAAGGCTGCTGTCTTACCCGTCCCCGTTTGAGCACTGGCTAGGACGTCACGTCCTTCCAGTAAGACAGGAATCGCTTGAGCTTGAATGGGGGAGGGCTGCTCATACCCTTGAGACACCAATGTGGTAAGTAGTGATGGTGTCAGGTTTAGTGCTTGAAACGTCATTTAATTCTCCTTTTGTAGTGATGTAAAACCATAAAAAAAGCGCAGTTGGTTTTAGCTAAACAGCGCTTTTTTGACATTAAGAATAGAGTTTTTAGAACGTATTGTTAAGGTTCAAACTGTCAATGACTTGACAGGCGTTGATTTCACTAGGCTTCTGTTTTATTTGTTGTAAGAAGCTACTTAATGTATCACACAATCACGTAACTAACAACTAACGCAGATCTATGTACCCCAAATTCCGAAAAAGAATAAGCTACTTAGTCCGATTAAAATGATCCCAGCGACCGTCAGAAATGAGTGTACATTATCCCCCCACAGCAACTTAGAACGTGCTGCAATAAGACGGTATAGGATAAATTCACTCTTGGTTAGCGAACTTACCACCAAGAATAATCCGATTAATGCCATGAGAATGCCGTATACGAAATTCATTTTGTTTCCTCCTTCATATTTTGTTGCAATTTTAGTAACACCTTTTTTACATCCATAATATCTAGAACATCGCGAACCATAATCGTTTGACGGTTTTTAAGGCGAACTGTAAGATATCCGTTGTTATCAAAAACTCGTATGCCGGAATAAAAACGGTAACGACTAAATTCCATTTGTTTAATGTTATCAACTGTCACGGTAAGGTTAGGATTCATGATCTCGACTTTGTCATGGTATACATGCATCAACTCTTCTGGTGAATGCCGATATCCTTCTCGCCAACGGCTAATAAAGAACAATAGAATTACAAAGCTAAGAGCTAGCAACCCTAGTCCGAAGGGAAAATGCCACGTAAGGGTCTCCACCGTCGATACATAACTCGTTGTTACCATGAGGGCTACTGACAATCCAATGCATAACCACGTAAAGAAATCGTAGTAAACACCCATCCTGGAATCTTTGAGTGCGGTGTAGATAACTCCTTTATACACCTCTTCCGATTCCCCGATAAATAATTCATCATGTGAGATTTGGAAAATGGATGTCATATGAGTTATTAATTGGAAACCTGGTTCTGATAAATCATTTTCCCATTTTGAAATGGTTTGCGGGGTTACATTTAACAATTCAGCCAGTTGCTTTTGGCTTAAGCCCTTCGCCATTCGATTACCCCGAATTCGGTCTCCAACAGTCATCAGAGTTCCTCCTGTTTCCATCTTACCCCGAAATCATCCCGAACTTCCAGCAACGTTTCATTGATACAGGCACGCCCATGGATGCAATGAACCCATTACCCTATCATGATAAAAAGACAAACACATGATGTATTTGTCTTTTAGTTCGTTTATGGTGGAGTTGGTGGGAGTCGAACCCACGTCCAAAGGTATCTTTACAGCAGCTTCTACATGTTTAGTTTATCCATTAATTTAACCGTATCCTCGGGGACAAACGACCAACGAATACGGCGATCCTGATTAATTTCAAGGCCCAACGTTCAGGCGGCACACTGCGCCTCTAGCCTATGGGCTTCGATCGACTTCCCTTATAGGCGTGGGGGAAGGATCGTGTCTCGCTAGGTTATATTAAGCGAAAACAGGATTTAAGTTTTGGTTTCCAGTTATGGAATCCTCGGCGTTTTGACTAGCGCAACCTAGACATGCTACTACTGATCCAACGACTCTGTCGAATCCGTAACAACCCCTAATAGTTTCGTTTTAAGGCCGACGCCATTTCTCGTTTCGCTTGCTTTTCTTTTAAGTCTTGACGCTTATCATGAACTTGTTTTCCTTTGGCGATGCCTAAATCGCATTTGGCAAACCCGTTCACGAGTTTAATGGATAAAGGGACTAACGTGACCCCTTCTTTTTGCAAGCGTGCTTCTATTTTACGGATTTGTTGCTTATGTAACAACACTTTTTTATCCCGAAGTGGGTCATGGTTGTGAATATTGCCTTGATCAAAGGGAGAGATGTGCATCCCGATAATATAACATTCTCCGTCACGAACCCGTGCATAGGACTCTTTTAACTGGACGTTTCCTTGACGAATGCTTTTAATTTCGGTCCCACGCAAAACCAGCCCTGCCTCAAATGTATCTTCAATGAAGTAATCGTGCAGCGCTTTTTTATTTCTTGCGACGACGTTTTCGCCATGCTTTGGCATGCGTTGGGGATCCTTTCGTGCGTAAGACAAAATCAATCTTTGCTTCTTGTTTTGACGCATTGATACAGGTGACTTTGACCGTATCACCAATAGTATACACCTTATGGGTGCGGCGTCCGAGCAGCATATAACGTTCACTATCGTAGCGGTATGTGTCATCTTTGAGGTCTTCTTTACGGACCAACCCTTCGACCCCATTGTCGAGTTCGACAAAGAAACCAAAGTTGGTCACACCTGAAATAACGCCCGTAAAATGATGGCCGATATGACCCTT
>CBFHOU010000063.1:0-2611 GCA_965657695.1 Bacillota bacterium
TTCATCTGAAGACGGAAGTTCTTTCGCGAATAACTGATTTAAGGATTCCAGGAAATTTAAGAAGGTGTCATTTTTAGAAACGAAATCCGTTTCGGAATTTAACTCAAACAGAATCGCTTGATTACCTGCTTCAACAACACTACATAATCCTTCTGCTGCAACACGGGTCTGTTTTTTAGCTGCTTTAGCAATACCTCGCTCACGAAGCCATACTAAAGCTGCTTCAATATCGCCACCGGTTTCAATGAGGGCTGTCTTACAGTCCATCATTCCAACGCCTGAACGTTCACGGAGTTCTTTGACTAATTTAGCACTAACGTCCATTATTCCTCCTTCGAAGCTTTTTTGGTTGTTTTAGGTTTTGCTTTTGGTTTGGGTTCTTCAGCTTCTTCTTTGACGACTTTTTTAACGACTTTTTTCTTTGGTTTTTCTTCGACTTCTTTGGTCGCTTTTTTTGCTACTTTTTTCTTCGGTGCTTCTTCGACTTCTTCGGTTACTTTAGGTTTTGCTGCTTTCTTTGGTTTTTCTTCCGCTGGAGCTTCGACTTTTTCTACTTTTGGTTTGACTACTTTTTTCGGTTTTTCTTCAACGAGGGATTCATCCACCGTGAGTTCAACTTCAAGTTCAACATTAACCTTAGGTTCTACTTTTGCTGGAGCCGCTGATTTTTCAGGCGCTGCAGGAGCTTCTGGTGTTTCTTCTTCACCGATAAAGTCGAGAAGTGGTAAGTTCTTCGCATCACAAACGGCATTGGCCATAACGCCAATGAGTAATTTCACACTACGAATTGCATCATCGTTTGCGGGAATAATGTAATCGACATCATCCGGGTCGTTATTCGGATCAATGACCCCAAAGACAGGAATACCTAAAAGTTTTGCCTCTAGGATGGCATTGCGTTCTTTGATTGGATCGATAACAACCATCGCTTGAGGGATGGCCTTCATTTCTTTAATCCCGTTAAAGAATTTTTCTAAACGGGCTTTTTCTTTATTTAATAAAATGACTTCTTTTTTAGGAAGCGATTCAAACGTTCCATCTTTTTCCATACGGTAAAGATCTTGAAGACGTTTGATTCGTTTACGTAAAGTTTTAAAGTTGGTTAAGGTTCCACCCAACCAGCGTTGGTTCACATAAAACTCTTCTGCACGAACGGCTTCTTCTTGAATCACGTCCGAAATTTGTTTTTTGGTACCAACGAATAGTACTTTACCGCCGGCTTCTACGATTGCTTTTAAAGCTTCGTAAGATTCTTCTAATTTAACGACGGTTTTTTGTAAATCAATAATATGGATCCCATTACGTGAAGTGTAAATATAGGATGCCATTTTTGGATTCCATCGTTTGGTCGTGTGACCGAAATGGACTCCGGCTTCTAGCAAGCTCTTCATCGAGACAACTGCCATGTTTTAATTCTCCTTTTTCTTTTTTTGGGCCTCCACAGTTCTCGTCGAACACCGCCAACGTGATACACGTCAAGCGACGATGGTCTCAAACTGTGTGTGTATTTTTATGCCAACGTGAAGTATAGCACAAATTACCTTGATTCTACAATGTTTATCCTTTCGTACTGCCAAAACCACCTTTACGAATTTCATCATTCACCAAATCATCATCACTGCGTAATACCTTCGCAAAGACCGCTTGGGCAATCCGTTCATTTTGTGGCACGGTTACCGGATAATTCGTAATGTTATAAACGAGTAAGAATATTTCACCCTCATTATTCGAATTATTGTAGTAATCTGCATCAATCACCCCAACCGAGTTGGGTAAGATGAGTCCGTATTTAATCGGAAACGAACTTCTCGAATATAAGTATAAAGCTTCATCGTATTGAAAGTGCGCTTTTACTCCCGTAGGAATCTGACCCATTTGACCGGCTTCTATCGTAACTTCGGCGGCTGAATACAAATCATACGCCGCACTAAGCTTTGTCGCTCTTCGAGGTAAATTCACCTTCGAGTACGTTGATACCTTCTCAAAACCTCGGCTCATTTTTTTCTCCTTGGGTGTTTGGTTTGAACTTGGGTGGCTAGAGTTTGATTCGATACATGAGTATAAATTTGTGTACTCGATAAATGTTCATGACCTAGAAGTTCTTGAACACTTCGTAAATCCGCACCGTGATTAAGTAAGTGTGTTGCATAGGAATGGCGAAGCATATGCGGATGCACATGCTTGATGCCTGCTGATTCACTACGCTCAGACAAGATTAAGCGAATTCCTCGGCTTGAAAGCGGCGTTTTTCTTGCATTTAAGAACACTTCTTTAAATTCAGACTCTCCACGTTCATAAGCAATGTAATCTTTTAGTTTTGAAACAGCTAACGAATGCATAGGTACCATTCGTTCTTTGTTTCCTTTTCCAAGGACTTTCAACCAACCATCTTGAAGGCTCATTTGAGCTAAGGTTAATACTGCGATTTCAGAAACTCGCAGTCCACAACCATACATCACTTCCAATAACGCCATATCACGAAGATAGGTTGATGAAGTTGAATCGAGGGAGTCAAATAATTGGTCAATATCATTTTCATACAAGAACTTGGGTTGACTCTTTTTAATTTTGGGAAGAGTAACTTGCTGAAATGGATTATGATCGATGATTC
>CBFHOU010000064.1:0-2602 GCA_965657695.1 Bacillota bacterium
CCTATATAAATATATACTTTTGCAGCTGTTTTCATTAACTTACTCCTTTATTACTACAATAACATAATCAATTTTTTTATGTATTTCAAAAAACAACTAGTGCAAAAAACGATAGTTAAATGCACCTTTTTATATGCAGTCATTTATATGTCAATAGTTTGGAAATAAAGATGTAAAAATTAGTGAAAAAATATAAGTCCAAAAACTACTTACAAGTAAGTTATCATGAGGCTTTTAAAATGAAAAAAGTGTGTTCTATTACTATATTAATCTTTTAAATTACGGACATCCAACTTACTTATAAGTAGGTTTTAGTTTTTGACTCACTTTATTGAGTTCTACACAAAAATATTTTGATTTTATTATCAACATGTAAATGGCTTTATCAATAAAAAAAGACCACCTAAGAGGTGATCACGTGAGAGGTCTAAGTTGGTGACCCGTAGGCGCTCCGAACAGTTTCCATGTTTTCTTATATCGTGCTAATTTATACGTAATGTTTTAAAAATTTGTTTCGTTTCATCCGATATGCGAAACGATTCGTTAATCTTTTGGATTGCCTTATTTTGAATCCATGGTTGTAAGACCGAATTACTAAACACACTAATCACTTCTTCTTTGTAACGAACAGCAATCACTTGAAAAGCCCAAGCTATTGCCATTTTTGTATAGTAATGATCGATTCTTAAACGTAATAAAAGATCAATACTTCGTTCCAAATACTTTTCATTCACAAAATGAGACAGAATCATGACTGCTACGATTCGTTGTTCATAAGGATCATCCGATTTTGCTAATGTTTCTAAGCGCTGAAAAATGGTTTCCGGATACGTTTTAGCCATCTTAAAGTTTTGACATAAACTATCCACTAATGACCATTCTTTTGCATATGGAATAAATTGATCAAAAGCTCTACTTGCCTCTTCTACATCCTGAATTAGTCCGATGACTTTTGTTTGTATGATGTCCATTTCATACACTTCATGAGGATTTGAGTTCAAAAACGATTTGTAATCGGAAGCATAAATCTTTTTGGCTATTCCTTGTAGAATTCGGTATGAAATCCCTAAACACAAAAGATGCGAGTCTTTTCTTTTTGTTGACCCGGTAGGGTAGTTTTCCTTTAGGTATAATAACCAACCATTTGCATCCATGTGAGTTTTCCTTATGGTGATGACATTCACTTGAAGAATATTAATTTTCAAGGTTATACTAAAATCATTATAAACTTATTATGCTAAGGAGTGCTAGATGAAAAAACCAAACGTAGTATTAATCATTAGTGATCAACTATCAACAAGATTAGTTGATGGAAGCGGAAAGAATAAAAACGGTGTCGAAACACGAGGAATCGATGCGATTGCGAAAGAAGGAATACGCTTTACTGAAAGTTATAGTGCGTTTCCGTTATGTGGTCCAGCAAGAGCAAGTATGTTTACCGGGATGATGCCACATAGTAACAATATAACAAAAAACGAAGAGGAATATAGGGATCAATTAGGCTATATACCACGAGATGAAACCATTAAAACGATGGGGGAGCAATTTAGAGCAGCTGGATATGATACCGCCTATTTTGGCAAGGAACATGCCGGAGGATATGGTTGGAAAGGAATCGATGATTTTGGAAGCATAAAATACAGTGCAGGCGGCATGTTAGCTGAAGGTAGTGTATTTGATCAAATATTCACTAAAGATGCCATCGATTATCTGAACAAAGACCATGACAAACCATTCTATATGACATTATCCTTAATTAATCCTCATGATATATGTAAAGTACTCGGCGGAAAGGTTAAGGGAGCGACCATTTCAGACGCAATTTTCTTTTGTCGAGATGATGAAGAACCTTATCTACGATATCAAGAACGTGCATCGTTACCCGAGAATTTCAATGATCCGTTTATTTACGGAATGATTAATGATGAAGATTATATGTATAAAGAACTCGAAGACCGAGATGAAAATGAATGGAAACGATATATATCCACGTACAACCTCTTAATAGAAAAGATAGACTGGTCGATTGAGCTCATACTACAAACGTTAAAGAATAATAACCTTGATGAGGATACGATTGTCGTATTTACAACCGACCACGGCGATTTAATGGGAAGTCATAAGTTGATCGCTAAAACAGCATTTTACGAGGAAAGTGCTAAAACATTTATGCTATTTAGATATCCGAAGGTCATTTCCCCACAAGTCAATACTGAGGCTATCGTAAATACGATTGATCTAATGCCTACGCTACTCGACTTATGCAATATTGACATCCCTGACCGTGTTGAAGGAAAAAGTTTGATTCCTACATTTACTCAAGACAACAGTTCTTTTGATATCAGGGTCTCTGAAAATCCTTTCGGAAAAATGGTCCGATTCAAGACATATAAATACATTCAGAGTATTGTAAATAATGTATCGTATGAAATCTTCATTGACCTCTTAACAGATCCAAAGGAAACCGAAAATCAAATTAACAATCCCTCATTTCAAGAGGATATTCTTTTTGCAAGAACGTATCTAATGGACTATTTAGATCAAAAAGGACTTACTCTAAATTACGAATAAGACCATTGAATATGTTGTTGATGCATCTATT
>CBFHOU010000065.1:0-2575 GCA_965657695.1 Bacillota bacterium
CCCAGAGTTTGTCAGAGATATCAAACAAAGCATTCAAGATAATACCGTGGAAGAAAAGATGAAGATTCTTCAAACCGTAGATACGTTACTACTTGATGACTTTGGTGACGAAGGAATTGGTAATGCTTGGTACCGTGATGAAATATTACTTCCACTCCTTCAAGTACGTGTCTCAAATAAACGTCCAGTCATGATTGCGAGTAATTATTCGCCAGCAGAACTCGCGGAAGCGATGAATCGTAGTGTGAATGATCCGGTCAAAGTCGAACGAATTATGGAGCGTATCCGGGTCTTAACCAGAACATTTGAATTAAAGGGCAAAAATTACCGCATTGATTCATCCACCTAAAGGTTTTATAATGGTAGTGCGATGAACAGGTCATGGTGGTTAGACATTTGTTTTCAAGCGAGTTGGTGAAGGTGGAAGACCAACAAACAAAGCTAGTCATTACTCCCTGGGAGCTGAGTTGGCAACAACTCCGTCATTCTCTCGTTACGAGAACAAAAGTGCACACATACGTGTGAATTAAGGTGGTACCGCGAAGTTTCTTCGTCCTTTCAATAACGAAAGGGCGTTTTTTATAGGAGGCAGTATGATCAATATTACATTTCCTGATGGATCAACAAAACAATTTGAAGCCGGAATTACCCTCGAAGATATCGCAGGTAATATTTCGTCCGGACTCAAAAAACAAGCCATTGCTGGCTATGTGAATGATGAACTATTCGACTTTAATCGTCCGATTGAGGAAGATGCGAAGATTCGCATCTTAACCAAAACAGACAAAGAAAGTTTCTCGGTATTAAATCACTCTAGTGCTCACTTGTTAGCCCAAGCAGTCAAAAACCTTTATCCCAAGTCCAACTTTGGTGTTGGTCCTTCAATTGAAGAAGGTTTTTACTACGACATTTCCACAAACGGCGAACCGATTCGCGAAGAAGATTTAGTTCGAATCGAAGCGGAAATGCGTAAGCTTTCGGGTGGAGCCTATGACATGGTTCGTAAAGTGGTTAGTAAGAGTGAAGCCCGAACCATTTTTGCCCATGATAAATATAAACTAGAGCTTATAAACGATTTACCAGATTCAGACATTATCACTATATATACCCAAGGAGACTTTACCGATTTATGTCGTGGGGGTCATGTTGGGAATACAAAATTCATTCAGCACTTTAAACTGTTAAGCATTGCCGGAGCGTATTGGCGTGGGAATGTAAAAAATGAGCAGTTGCAACGCTTATATGGAACAGCGTGGTTTAGCAAAGAAGACTTGCAAGCGCACTTGCAACTCTTGGAAGAACGTAAACTTTACGATCACCGCAAAGTCGGAAAAGAAATGCGGTTGTTTGAAATTGTCCCCGAAGCAGGACAAGGTCTTCCTTTACTTCTACCTAAAGGGGCAGCGATTCGTCATGAACTTGAAAAGTATGTATATGAACTAGAACGCCAAGCAGGATACTTACATATCCATACACCTGTCTTAGGATCAAAATGGCTGTATGAAACCTCAGGCCACTGGAGCAATTATAGAGAGAATATGTTTCCGGTGATGGAGCGTGAAGGCGAAGAACTCATCTTACGTCCAATGAGTTGTCCGCATCATATGCTTGTTTATAAATCCGATATGCGTAGCTACCGAGATCTACCTTTACGTTATGCAGAGATCGTCACGCAACATCGCTATGAAGCCTCAGGAGCGTTAACGGGATTAGAGCGAGTTCGCGCAATGACCTTAACGGATGCTCATTTATTTGTCCGTGAAGATCAAATCAAAGATGAAGTCAAAGCCGCTTATGAACTCGTCATTCATGCGATCCATGATTTAGGGTTAGAGATTGAATATGTGGAACTTGCCTTACGAAATGATGAGAAGAGCAAGTTTCATGATAATCAAGAATTATGGGACATTGCTGAATCCATGATGCGAGAAATCTTACAAGAAATGAATGTCGAATATGTCGAAATGCTAGGGGAAGCCGCCTTTTATGGACCTAAAATCGATATTCAAGTTCGTACGATGATGGGCCATGTGATTACCTTAAGTACGGTCCAACTTGATTTCTTACTTCCAGAGCGATTTGATTTAACCTATGTATCCGAAGATGGATTGAAAGTTCGTCCAGTGGTCATTCACCGTGGACTCATTTCAACATGGGAACGATTATTAGCTATTCTCATTGAACAATACCGTGGTGCCTTCCCGTTATGGTTAGCGCCGGTCCAAGCCGTCGTTATTCCGGTGAATAATGAATTCCACTTTGATTACGCCAAAGAAATCCAGCAATACCTTTTTAAACGTGATCACCGGGTTGAACTGGATGCCCGTGAAGAAAAACTAGGATATAAAATTCGTCAATCCCAAACTCAAAAAGTGAATTATCAAATCGTTATTGGAAATGAAGAAGTCGAAAACAAGACGGTTACCGTAAGACCCTATGGATCTCAAGAACAAACCACTTATACTTTGGATGATTTCATTAAGCTGTTTGAATCTGAAATCGAGAATAAAGGAAAATTATGATTCGCGTCTTTTATAATCCACTAGCCAAGTCTCATCAAGGAAAAAAAGAATGA
>CBFHOU010000066.1:0-2575 GCA_965657695.1 Bacillota bacterium
TATGATTGTTTCTTCCAATGAATTCAAACATACAGCTGGTAAAGATAAAATCATCTCTAAAGCGATTGATAATCGATGGGGATGTTATATGGCGATTGAACTCCTTCGAGAACTCCAAGGGAAACAATTACCCTGTACGATTATCGCAGGCGCAAACGTGCAAGAAGAAATTGGCTTACGCGGAGCGCAAGTAGCAAGTAAAATGATTCAGCCTGATGTCTTCATTGCTTTAGATGCCTCACCTGCTGGAGACCGTTATCCGGGGGATCAATTTGGATCGTTAGGCAAAGGATTCTTACTTCGTGTCTTGGACCGCGTAGCGATTATGCATCAAGGGATGAAGATCGTGATGAAAGAAATTGCGACCGAAGAAA
The DNA here is from genome assembly GCA_965657695.1 of Bacillota bacterium. Taxonomy (GTDB): domain Bacteria; phylum Bacillota_I; class Bacilli_A; order MAG-NZ; family MAG-NZ; genus M30B81. The sequence goes on from CBFHOU010000066.1 coordinate 375, forward strand.
GTATTCCCTATCAAGAATTTTACTCTGCAGGCGGTACTGATGCCGGAGCCGCCCAGTTTGCTGGAAACGGGGTTGTTGTAGCAACGATTGGTTTACCAGCACGATACATTCATTCGACAACGTCAATGATGCAAATGAGTGATTCGGATGAGGCGATGCGAATGCTGAAAGCGTTCGTAGCACGACTTGATCAAACACAGTTAGAGAAAATAAAAGCTCTTGTCTAATTTTTTCGTTGACACATCATTATCATAAAACTATAATTGCCATAGATTAGAAGATAGGAGACCAAGACAAATGGATTATTATGAGCGAGTTGTCCAAATTATTGCCGAAGAATTAGATGTTGATCCAGAAGAACTTTCCATGGATACTCATATTACAGACGATTTAGATGCAGACTCGTTAGATGCCATGGAAGTCATCTTAAAAATCGAAGAAGAATTTGATGTTGAAATTCCCGATGACCTAGTCCAACGCATTCAAACCATTTCGGATGTTGTTGAATTTTTAGATAATAATGCGTAATTGAAGGCTCGCTTGAGCCTTTTTTTATTTTTGTAAGTCGGTATAATAAGTTGAGGTGACAAGATGATTGAAACATGGCTAGCGAACATATCAAAATCAGATCAACAAATACTAAAACAAATGAGTGAAGAGGAACGAAACGATAGCTTTTATACGTCGTTATCGTTTGGGACCGGTGGCATCCGAGGTAAGGTCGGACTCGGCCCGAACCGTATGAGTGTCTATTTAGTTAAAAAGATCATGCGAGGTTACGGTCAGTTCTTACAATCTCAAGGCAAAACCAAAGTGGCGATTTTTCATGATAACCGCCAAATGGGCGATGCCTTCCAACAAGAAGCAGTAAACGTTCTAGCAAACTATGGGATCACGTGCTATGCTCACCCAGAACTACGTCCTACACCGCTGTTATCCTACACAATTCGCAAAATGGGACTCGATGCAGGGATTAACTTTACGGCATCGCATAACCCCAAAGAATATCAAGGTATTAAACTGTATGATGAAACCGGATGTCAGTATATTCCTTCACAATTAGAAGCCGTACTCCCTTTAATCGAAGACGCCAGTTATTTTGGTGATGTGCCTGAAGCGTCGTATATCCCGATTCCATCATCCGTGGAAGATGATTTTATTGCGATGGTTCATGGACTATCGATCAAACAAGGAGTCCCGATTAAAACGGTCTATACGCCACTTCATGGCGCGGGGTCAACGTTGATTAAACGAGTCATTAAAGACGTGATTCCTGTTCAAGAACAAATGGTGGTTGATCCGTATTTCACCACCGTCGATTATCCCAATCCTGAATTTGAAACAGCGTATGAATATGCGTATAAAACCGCCAAAGAAGTTGGGGCAGAGTTAATCTTAGCCTCTGACCCCGATGCGGACCGCATTGGGTGTAGTGTCTTTCATCAAGGCGCATACCGTTTCTTAAGCGGCAATGAAATTGCTGTCTTGATTCTAGATTACATAGTCTCCAACAAAACATTCGAGAACGGAATTATCTTTAAAAGTATTGTCACAAGTAAACTTGGCGATGCAATTGCGAAGAAATATGGCATTGAAGTTCAAAATACGCTAACCGGCTTTAAATGGATGGGGTATGAAATGAACCATACGACCAAACATGTTGTCATGGCCTATGAAGAATCAAATGGAGTGATCCTAAATGATTCAGTTCGAGATAAAGATGCCTTTCAAGGCATGTTTATCCTTCATGAAGCGGCATCGGTCTATAAAGCTCGAGGAATCACGTTAGTGGACCGGTTAGACGAATTAAGCAAGGAATATGGTCACTATCAAAATGAGACGCTAAACTTCGTTTTAGAGGGGGAATCTGGAATGAGATTGATTGCTCATTTAATGACACAATTTCGTCAGGAGTCACTACCTGGGCTTAATTCTCGATATGATTACTTGAATGACCCGGTTAACAATGATAATGTATTAGAACTTACCTTTGGACCATCTCGAGTCATGGTTCGTCCTTCCGGAACAGAACCCAAACTAAAGATGTACATTGAAACGGTAAGTAATGAAGCATCACACAACCACATTATTCGTAACCTCCATCAATGGGTGGAAGAAATGAGTCAAACATGGACTACAGCCAACGTAGAGTAAACATAGCCAAAGACCTTCAAGCCAATAGCTTGTTGATTTTACATGCA
>CBFHOU010000067.1:0-2532 GCA_965657695.1 Bacillota bacterium
CTACTTTAATATCAACTAGATCAAAATTGGACATCGAAACCTTCGATTCGAGATGCTCTTTATTTTGTTCATTGGGGACAAGCATTGTGAGTTTTGATTTTGGACCTACATATTTTTCCATATCTGCGAGAACAAAGGGAACATTCTTGTTGTATCCAATCGTTAAAATCTTACGACCCGTATTCACATATTTATCTTTTTTAAAGCTGGATGAATAGTCTTTTCTCGCTGTAACATCAAGCTGATATTTACCGCTTTCCGCTGCAATCAGAATCAATTGGTCATTCGTCTGAAAGACTTCATTATTGTTCGGATTTAATAAACTCTTCGTTCCACGAAGGATGCCAATCGCTGAACCACCTTCTAGGGTTTGAACCAGTTCATCAAACGTCTTGCCGACAAATTCATCTTTGACATCAAAATAGATTTCTTCCCCGACAAAACTAAAGATATTTTTATAAATACTCGATAACCCTGGATGTAGACATGTACGCGCAAAGACTTTTGATTTGAGCTGTGCCAAGTAAATCACTTCTACTTGACCTTCACTAATTTCATTGATCACTTGAACGTTATTATATTCGCTCACCTTACACACGGCATGCGAGCTTTTCTCTTGGAAAAAGGATGTTTGTTTTAAAGCGAGAATCGTGCGAATCACGGTGATGTCATTATTTGTTGCAATAATGACACTTTTTGCTTGACCAATCGCCACCATCTCCAAGTCATCCAAGCGGGTAATTAACCCTTTGCGAACAATGATTTTGGTATTCTTGTGTTTCTCTGTAATGGCATAGATTTCTGCTAAGGTTTCGGTGGGATCAACATCCGCTAAGATGACAACAATTCGCTTCTCTCCCTCTTTATTGGCTTCCGTAATTTCTTGCATCATAATCGGTACTGATTCATTGAAATCCAAAATCACGGTATGTCCCGATTCGACAATTTGGCTACGTCCTGCACGAAGGGCATCGAGCTTATCAAAGAATGCACTGGAGACAAAGGAAATAATTAAGGAATAAACTAAGATTCCCCAGAATGTTGCAAGTGTCATGATGAATAAGAATGGGATTCCTTCCACCGCTCCACCGGCCCCAAATAAATACCCCGGGTCAATAATATGATTCAAGGTATACCACAGTGTTACAGGATACGATTCGTCCCATTCGAGGGCGACGTTATACGCTAGTGTCCCCATGATTAAAACAAAGATTAAGGTCGCAAGAATTAAGATTCCCATTAAGGATGGAATGCCTCGTGCGACTAAGTTATCAAAATAGTATTTTATCTTCTTCATTGTTTATCCTTCAAACTAAAATCAAGAAATTGTAGCATGAATATATCACCCAAGACTATCCCTTGAGAAGGCGGTAAATCTTGTTATAATAAATCTTGCCTAATCGGGATGTGGCGCAGCTTGGTAGCGCACTTGCATGGGGTGCAAGGGGTCGCAAGTTCAAATCTTGTCATCCCGACCAAAGAGTCCTTCTAAAAGGACTTTTTTGTTGGGGTTCAATCGTTATTGTGGTACTATTTTTTTTGCACGGAGGGATACTCAAGTGGCTGAAGAGGCTCGCTTGGAAAGCGGGTAGATCGGGAAACCGGTGCGAGGGTTCGAATCCCTTTCCCTCCGCCATCATAATCAAAAATGCTCAGTCGAGCATTTTTTTATTTTAACTTGAAATAAGGATTGAATTCTACATCAATGATTTCAAAAGAAAAGGAAGCGAACGCTTCCTTTTAAACCTTATAGATTTCGCCAAATTTCGCTTCTAAATAATCACAGTAGTACTCAGGATTTAACCCTTCTCCCGTCACTCGTTTTAGTAATTCAAACGGTGGATAAAGTTTTCCGTATTGATAGATGTTAGACGTAAACCATTCTTTAAGTGGTGTTAAATTTCCACTTGCAATGACGTCTTCGACATTCATCGATTCATTCATCTTACGAAGCAGTTGAATACTGATTGCATTCCCTAACGCATACGATGGGAAATACCCAAAGGCTCCACCTGACCAGTGAATATCTTGAAGACATCCGAGCGTGTCATTGGGGGGAGTGATTCCTAAGTATTCTTCATAGAGCTTATTCCACGCATCCGGTAAGTCTTTGACAGCAAGCGACCCATCAATGAGTCGTTTTTCCAACTCATAACGAACCATAATATGCAGACTGTAGGTTAATTCATCGGATTCAGTACGAATAAAGCTCGCCTGAGCTTGATTAATCGCACGGTAGAATTCTTCTAAGGTAACATTACCTAATTGCTTGGGAAAGAGTTCTTGAAGTTTCGGGAAGATCACCGGTAAGAAGGTTCGGCTTCGCCCAATTACATTCTCATAAAATCGAGACTGGGACTCATGAATACTCATCGCAGCTCCGCCCCCGACTTCCGTTTGTTTAATGTCATCCCCGATGTTTTGTTCATAGATTCCATGACCCGCTTCATGCGCCGTCGAATAAATACTAGAGACTAAATTTTTTTCATAAATGTGGGTGGTGACACGCACATCAAATGGACTGACCGATGA
>CBFHOU010000068.1:0-2527 GCA_965657695.1 Bacillota bacterium
AAACATTAGTTAGTTTTAATACTTCCTTGCCGGTTCGCTCGCTAGCTTGTAGCCTCATCTTTACGTTTTTCTGCTCAAACGGTTTATCTAGGCGTTCGACTCGTTCAAGACGATGTTCGAGCTCTTTTGCTCTCTTAAACATCTTTTCTGAATCGCGCATTCGTCCCCATATTCGATATCGTTCGATTTGGTCTTCCATACGTTTAATCATTTTGTTCTGAGCTTGATATTCATTCCACAGACTTTCCATATAGATTGCTTTTTCTTGAATGAAAGTGGAGTAGTTTCCGTTGTATACTCTAGTTTTTCCTTGTTCTAAGTTGACTATCTTCTTAGCAAATCGATCAAGAAGGTAACGATCGTGAGAAATTATTAATACCGATGTAGTTAGTTTTGATAAATAGTTTTCGAGCCATTCTATGCTTTGTAAATCTAAATGGTTGGTTGGTTCATCAAGCAGCAATACTTGCGGTTCTTCAAGTAAGAGTTTAGCCAGCATAACCCGAGAGCGCTCACCACCAGAAAGGCTTGAAAATTCACGTGAAAGCCAATCATCCTCTATCTTTAAACCTTTAACAACTTTTTGTAATCTGGTATCGATTTCGTAGCCACCGAGTCGTTCAAATTCTTCCTGTTTTGCACCGAATATTTTAAGAATTCTATCGTCATGGTCTTTGAGTTGTTTTGCCACTTCTTCTAATTCTTGTTTTTTGCGTAGGATATCTTCGAAAGCTTCTAGTAATACTTGCTCTACCGTTCCGTCATATTGTGGAATCTGATCAAGATATGAAACAATAATTCCTTTTCGACGAACGATTTCTCCACCATCAGAGGATTCTATTCCTGCGATGATTCGAAACAAGGTAGATTTCCCTGAACCATTCACGCCAACGATTCCGATTTTGTCTCCGGTGTTCACCAAAAAATTCACATCTTCTAAAATGTGATAAACACCAAACGTCTTCTTAATATGTTGAACAGAAATATCCATATAGCTCGTAATCTTTCATTCGATATGATACCACGGGTTAGCTTGCGCTTGTGTTATAATCAAGCGATATATAGGTGACCCATGAAATTAATTGTTGGGCTGGGTAACCCAGGGAAGCAGTACGCAAAAACCAAACATAACATTGGTTTTATGGTCGTAGAATCCTTGGCAAGCCAGTTGGGTCTATCGTGGAAATCTCCCCTGAGAATTCCAGGTCAAATAGCCAAATCTACAAACTTTGTTGTATTGATGCCGACCACGTACATGAACCTGTCGGGTAATGCAGTCATAAAAGCGATGAAGTTCTATAAGATTTTGCCAGAAGATGTAATTGTGATTTACGATGATCTGGATCTAGAAGTCGGAAAACTTCGACTTCGATATCAAGGTGGCAGCGGCGGACACAATGGAATGAATTCAATCCTTCCTCATGTCGGCTCTGAAGTTAAACGAATCCGCATTGGGGTGGGGCGTCATGAATTTAAGGATGCCAAGGATGATGTACTAAGTCCGTTTAGCCCCAATGAAGAAGAATTAGTTCAGCCCGCCATACAACAAGCTGTTAAAGCTATTGTGGAGTTTCTCGAAGATAAACCCTTTAGTAATATTATGAATAAATATAACGGATACCCCTCTACCTAAATGGTGAGGGGCATTCCTACTGTTGGTGAGACTATGAAACCCTTTGAATTACTAAAAACGAAATTAAACCAACCATCGCACGATGTCACCTTTTACAACGCGACATTCGATGCAAGCGTGTTTTTAGCATTGGAAGGATACAAATCTTCGAATAGAACACACATCGTTGTTACAGCAAACCTATATCAGGCTCAAAAAGCTTATGACTCATTGCAACAAGCATTAGGAGAAGAAGTAGTCTGGTTTTATCCCGCAGATGAACTAACAACAACAGAATTACTCGCAGCAAGTAATGAATTTAAGATTGCAAGAATCGAGACAACCATTAAACTCTTGGATGATCAACCAATCGTTGTCGTTACTAACTTAAGTGGGTTTTTACGCAAGGTTCGTCCTCGCGAGTTATGGCAAGAACGAATTATCACAATTACTCCAGAAACCAAATTATCAAGACACGAACTGGAGTCGCTACTATTCGAATTAGGGTACACACGTGAACACGCCGTTGAAACACAAGGACACTATTCAGTTCGTGGTTTTGTTATGGACGTGTACGGTGTTGGAATGATGAATCCGGTTCGCATTGAATTTTTTGATGATGACATAGAATCCATCAAAACCTTTGATGTGATAACACAGTTATCAATCGAACCCATTTCTTCTGTACGTATCATCCCATTCCATGAGGCTCTATTTTCAACAATAGATATTGAAAAGGTCATTAACGTCCTTTCAACCCCTCCAATGAATACTAAAAAAGAAGAGGTTATCGAGCAACTGAAATCAAATCCGCATAACCTTGATTTAAATCGCTATATTTCCCTTGTTGAGCACAAATCTATCCTTGATTTTACACAAAATTATCATGTCATAATCATAGACAAAAATAGGGTC
>CBFHOU010000069.1:0-2526 GCA_965657695.1 Bacillota bacterium
GGGTCCTCGACGCCGCGAACAAAATCTACAGTTGCTGTTGGATAGCTTGCAGTCAACTCTTTTAAGTCTTGTTCGTAAATATATTCTTGTTCCGATGAATAGATTAGATGAAAGACTTGTTCTTCATGATGATGAACCGCTTGCTTTAACAAGGCTCGAAGCGGAGTAATTCCAATTCCCCCTGCAATCGCAACCACCGGAGAATAGCTATCTTGTAAAGTCACGGAACCGACTGGTCCACGCATTGTTACTTTATCGCCTTTTTGTAACGACAACATCTTTTCTTTATAGCCATTCAGGGGTGGATAAATCTTCACGGCAATTCTTAAAACCCCTTCGCTTTGAATACTGGAAATACTATACGGATATTCTTTTTTTGCATCCGTATAGGTTTGTCCAAAGCTAAAGAAGCCATGTTGGCCGGCTCGCCATTCTAATCCTTTTGGTATTTCAAATTCAATCAAGCGAAAGTCTTCGCCCACCACATTTACATTTTTTACTGTGACTTGATGTTTTTTAAAGAAGTATTTAAAATCTCGTAATTTCATATTTTCACCACTTGCATTATACCAATAAAAAACGGCCCCCATGGGCCGTTCACTACTTGATTCCAAAGTAAGCGTTATTAATGTATTTCTTAAATCGCAGTAAGCCTAATCCAAATAAACTAAAGAAGACGAGTAAGAAAACCATTTGAAGAATAAATCCAAAGATATTCGAGTATGTACTTGGATTAATAAAGTCATAGGCATACGCTGGCGTTCCATCGTTAAAATTAACGTTTGCCCCAATAATTAAATTCGATAATAAAAATAAGAATGGATAAATTTCGATGTATAACACTTGAACCGGTTTCACACTTCCGTGCCCCGGAATTAAGAAGTAGTACATCCACATCACTATCGGGGTTGTGATATGAAGAAATGGAGCATGTTCACCGGCCAAAGGAATCCATAAGCCTTGAAATAATGGTTCTAAAATGAAAATGACAATCAAATACACCACTGCCATATAAACGGACAAACTCGTCATGACGACCCGTAAGGTTACAAAATCATAAAGCTTCTTCCATCCACGAAAGACACTCAGCGAATAAAGCAGTAACCATGTTGTGACTAAAATATTAGTTTGATACGAGTAGTAATAAAAGAAACTCCATTGGTCCGTTTCAAATGCAAAGTAACTACTAATTAAGCTAAAAAGCATGAATGTCCCATAGAGCAATGCAATATAGGCCATTAATATCGTTCGTTTTTCTGTCATATATTTACCTCATAGAGGTAATATATCACAAACTTATGATAGATACTCCGACAGTTTTTTAATATTGACACGCTCATCAATCATTCGGTGATCGCGGCTTGCTTTGGCTTTATCATTGACAACAATCCAATCATACTGCTTGGCTAAATAGACAATCAAATCATAAAAACTCACATTATCATTCGAGTTCATATGATAAATACCATTACCAAGTCTAGTCCAGGTATCATAGACCGCATCTGCAGTATCGGTTAAGAAGGCTGCTGACGGATAATACGATCTTGAGGCTCGCATTTCACCTTGGCGATCCATTTGTTCTTTGATAAATCGAAGGATCCCATTATTCGATACACTATTAGTGATTTGCCAGGATAACCGGTACACACTCGCGTTGGGATTGGCTGCTAAGACGGCTTTTTCACTATTGGCTTTGTACTTCCCATACTCATCTTGCGCTGTTGGCTCCATGTCGGGGGTGTAGGGCGCTTGGGAAAGCTTTGAGTCAAAAACGCTAATGGTTGATATATAAATCATTTGAACATCAAGTTCAAAGGTAATTTTAGCCAAGAGTTCGGCCCATTCTAACGGTCCCGTCGCAAAATGAAACAAGGCTTTAGGTTGACTTGCTTTTATAAATTCTTTGATTTGGTTTTCATCCGTCGTACTGACGACGGTTCGATCATACGCAATAACACGAATATCATTTGCTTCAAAGGTTGTAGCGACCACTGGGGCAACCGTACCATTCATTCCAGTAAATATCACATTCATTCGTTCACCTCGTTTTATTGTATATAAAAACACGGTCTAATAATCAGACCGTGCTTTTTGGATATCGATTAATTGATTTACAGTAATCCCGCTAAGATCGCGGCAACCACTCCACCTAGTAACGGTCCTACAACCGGAATCCAAGAATAACTCCAGTCAGAATCCCCTTTGTTAGGAACAGGTAGTAAGAAGTGAGCAATACGCGGTCCCAAATCTCGAGCTGGGTTTACAGCTGATCCCGTGACTCCACCAATCGACAGTGTAATTGACATAATGATAAACGGAATAAGTAAGATGTTTGCAGGGACAACAACAACCCCATTGATCGCTTGACCAGGAGTATTCTTACCAATCATAAGAATCACGAACACCAAAACGAATGTACCTAAAACTTCAGAAAATAGATTCACAGTAGTATTACGAATCGCAGGTCCTGTGGAGAAAGTTGCTAGGACTGACCCCGCATCTTCGGTAGCCTGATAATGATTCCAA
>CBFHOU010000070.1:0-2327 GCA_965657695.1 Bacillota bacterium
CCACTGGTAATCGCCCCAGGAAGCTGTAATAAGGAAGCGATACTAATCGCTAGGATAAATGCTAGTGATGTTTTAATAATGGTTTGTAGTTGTCTATTCATACAGACATATCATACTATATATCCGAAAACACAAATTATATTTGCTTAAAAACTATATTTAAATATTGCATTAATAATATCTTAAGGGTATCCTTAATTCAGGAGGAAACCCTTATGACTATTTTAATTGCCTTTCTAATTACCCTCTTTGCTGGTCTCAGTACTGGGATTGGTGGTTTATTAGCATTTACGAAAATGGCCAACAAGAAAAGCTTCTTGGCCTTTTCACTTGGTTTATCTGCAGGTGTGATGATTTATGTATCTTTTATCGAAATTTTCCCCAAAGCCTTTGATAGCCTAAATGCGGTCTATGCAGAAAATACCGCTTATTTGATTACGACCGTCTCATTTTTTGGGGGAATTTTTCTTATTGGTTTAATTGACTACCTCGTACCTAATTCAATGAACCCGCATACGCTGCCTAGTTTAAATGGGGCATCTGAAACCGAAGAAGAAACCTTAGAACGATCTAAACTCTTACGTATGGGATTATTTACTGCTATGGCAATTGCAATCCATAACTTTCCGGAAGGACTTGCAACCTTTATTGCAGCCACCGAAAGCTTAACCTTAGGTGTAAGTATCGGTGTGGCGATTGCGATTCATAACATTCCTGAAGGCATTGCGGTCGCGATGCCCATATATCATGCCACTGGGAGTCGTGCGAAAGCCTTTGGGTATACGTTTCTTTCGGGGCTCGCCGAACCGTTAGGGGCCATTGTCGGAATTATCTTACTGCAAGCGTTTAGTGGTGATTTCTTTTTTGGCATCCTATTTGCTGCTGTCGGTGGAATTATGTTTTATATCAGTATTGATGAACTCCTTCCCAGTGCGGAAAAATACGGCAAGCACCATGTCTCGATTATTGGATTGATTGTCGGGATGATGATCATGGCGATGAGCCTGGTCTTATTCTTGTAGGTCATTATGAATAGAGCCGAAGAAGATTATTTAAAAGCAATTTTAGAACTTAGTCAGTACGGACAAGAACCCTTAGTTAAAGTCAGTGATATTGCGTCACGCTTTGGTTATACCGAACAATCGGTGTATGAAATGATGCGTAAGCTTCAAGACATTGGCCAGGTTGTTTATACCCCGTATAAAGGTATTGAATTAACCAACGATGGAAATACTGAAGCGATTCGCTTAATTCGTGCGCACCGGATTTGGGAAGTCTTTTTAACCAAGGAACTGGGATACAACTGGCAAGAGGTCCATGAGGAAGCCGAACAATTAGAACATGCCTCTAGTGAAGAGTTGTTAGAACGTATGTATCTTCATTTAGGTGAACCTGCAACCTGCCAACACGGCAATCCAATTCCGAACTTTACGAATGAATATCAAATCCCGAAGGACACTGCCTTAGTTCAGTCTAAATCCGGGGGAACCTTCATCATTGAACGGGTTGTGGATGATGTAGCGTTGCTATCATTTTTAGATAAACATAATATGAAGATTGGCGATCAACTAGAGGTCGGTTCTTACGATGCGTTAAATGATAATTTACATGTCGTGCATCAAGGACAAGCTCTTTATTTAGGATCAAAATTAACATCCATGATTTATGGACGTCAACGATGACGTCCTTTTTGATACAATAAAACAGGTGAATACTATGACATATGATATTGGCCTCATCGGCATTGCCGTCATGGGGGAAAACTTAGCCTTAAACATGGAATCAAAAGGGTTCTCGGTAATGGTTTCTTCACGAAATCAAGAGACCGTAGATAACTTTTTAAATGGCCGTGGACAAGGCAAACAATTTGGCGGAACCACGGACATTAAAGAACTCGTTGCGAGTTTAAAAGTCCCACGTAAAGTCATGCTAATGGTCAAAGCCGGTAAACCGGTCGATCAAGTGATTGATCAATTGATCCCACTCCTATCTAAAGGAGACGTCATCATTGATGGCGGAAATAGTTTGTACACGGATACATCACGCCGGATGAATGAATTAGAGTCCCACGGACTTCTGTATATTGGTACTGGTGTTTCGGGTGGCGAAGAAGGTGCCTTAATCGGACCGTCCATTATGCCAGGCGGCTCAACTGCGGCATGGCCATTGGTGAAACCGATCCTCCAAGCGATTGCGGCACGAACCGAAGATGGATCCATTTGCTGTGACTGGGTTGGCGAAGCTGGCGCAGGTCACTTTGTGAAAATGGTTCATAACGGAATTGAATATGGCGATATGCAGCTGATTAGTGAAAGCTATCATCTCCT
>CBFHOU010000071.1:0-2204 GCA_965657695.1 Bacillota bacterium
ATTAACGACGTTGTAGTCCGGCTCGCCATGTTTCATCGAACCATCAAACACATATTCATGATTAAGCAACGCTAAGTAATAAGAAAAGTTTTTATCTTCGGTTATCCAAGCTTGAATTGCAATATCAAAAATATAACGACCTAGTCCGTTATATCGATCAAACAATTGGTTGTATTTGTTTGTATAGCCTTTAAGATGTTTTGGGTCATCTGGTTTATCTTTGAGGTGATAGATCAATCCGTCTTTTTCAAATAGCGAGTAATCCACTTTATCCACCGAATAAGCATGTTTCACAAGCTTATTGGTGGTTGAAGCTTTTACCTCAATAAGAATTGGATGTTCCCCTTCAACAACAATGTCCGCATAGGAGCTAAATTGATAGTTCGTTCCCCATCGTTCAAAGTACGGTTGGTCAAAGGTAGAAGAACCATACACAACTTTTCCTTTGAAGGTTTTCGCGGCGATTTGAGCCGCCAGTTCCTCGGTTTTTTTATAGTACGGAAGAAGAATCTCTAACGAATCCAGTTCAATATCATCGTCATCATCAAAGAAATTAAGGAGCATTTCTTTGGTTTCAATATCAGCATCGATGAAGGCATCGTCCCCATGTTTAGAGGCATCATAAAGAGCTGCATATCGAGGGCAGCGTGAGAATTCTTTAAACTGGGTTTTACTAATCATAAAGTCTCCTTCGTGATAGACTACTAAATGGAGTAAGCCATGAAGATAAATACAATTTTATTTGATTTAGATGGAACATTAATAGATACGAATGGCATCATTGTCGAGTCGTTCGAGCAAGTTCTCAAAGAATTCTTACCGGAGGTTGAACCGAGTCTTGAATTAATCAAGACCTTTATTGGTCCACCTTTGGTCGATTCCTTTTCAAAATACCGTGATCCTGAGACTGTTCAGGCCATGATAAAGCATTACCGAAATTACTATATGGCTCATGAACAATCTTACTATAACATGTATCCTGACGTGGATTTTGTACTAAAAGAACTCAAGAAACGTGGGTATTATATCGGGATTGTAACGAGTAAATTTAGAGAAGCCGCATGGCCAAGTATGGTTCATTTTGGGATTGATAAACTCATCGATGCCTATGTGGCTGTTGATGATGTGGAGCATGCCAAGCCTCACCGCGAACCGGTGGATAAAGCCTTAACTGAGATTCCGAATGCAACTGGTGCCATCATGATTGGTGATAACTGGAGTGATGTTATGTCCGGTAAAAATGCAGGGATCTTATCAGCCGGCGTTGCCTGGGCCTTCAAAGGCCGAAAGCAACTAGAAGAAGTCAACCCGGATTACATGCTGGAAACAATGACAGACTTACTCGAGATTTTGGATGAACTTAACTAATCGTCTACGGTTATCACAGCGATGGGTCTTATATATTTTAGGGGTTAGTATATTAGGAATGGGAATCGGTCTTATTATCGGGGCGAGTATTGGTTATGGACCCTGGGATATTTTCTTTTCTCATTTTGTGGATTTGTTTGATTCAACCTTTTTATTCTCACAAGTCCTTGTTTCAACTGGGCTGATTATTGCAGGCTATACTATTCGTCAAGAGCGACCAAATGAGCGAGTCTTAGGGATGGCATTCAATGCCATCTTAACTGGATTTTGGATTGATACAACCTTACTTTTACCCACACCTAGTGGACTACTTGCTTATCCTCAATTGGTGCTTGGGGTTATCTTTGTCGGAAGCGGAATTAATTTAACACGAATCGCGATGGTCCCTACAACTCCAAGTGTCTTTCGCCAAGAGTTGATTCAGCAAGGGATTTCTAAACCGATGGCACAAACATCAGCGATGATGTTACAGCTGCCTCCGATGGATTTCTTAATTAATGCGATGTATGAAAAACTCCCTTTTAAATACGGTACGGTCAAACAAGGTCTTGATGCGTTCATCTTACTAACAGGGATTGCGATGAGTTTTTTCTTTGGTCTGGATTACAAACTAGGTATAGGGACAATCATCATTTTGATTATTATTGGTCCTGTGATTAACATCACAGAAAAAGGAATTGAGCGAATATTCTTAGGCCCAAACTAGGGCCTTTTTTCGTGGTATACTTGGCATAGTCTATGAAAAAACTAATTTTAATTGATGGATTTTCATTATTATTTAGAGCCTATTTTGCCACTGCTTACAGTGGTAATTTAATGCGCAATTCCAAAGGGGT
>CBFHOU010000072.1:0-2197 GCA_965657695.1 Bacillota bacterium
TACGTTGTGAATGCGAATACCAAAGATGATTTGGTTCAAATTTGTATGGCCTATGAGTACACCGATATTATCGATCCAAGAAATCTATTTGGTCGTGGAGCGAAAAAGGCAATGCCTACATTAGAAGAGATTGCTCAATATTCGCTGAAGAATGCATTAGCCATTAAAGAGCTACTTCCACGAATGAAAGAAGAAATATCCAACAACCAGCAACAAGAACTCTACCAACTAGAACTTGACTTGTCTCAAACACTCGCTCATATGGAATTTCAAGGGGTACTTGTTGATGTTGATACATTAAAAGAACTTCAAACGACATTTACGCAAGAATTATTCGCGCTAGAAGATCGTGTTCAAGAACTCGCTGGTAAGATTTTTAACTTAAATTCACCCAAACAATTAGGAGAAATCTTATTCGATCAACTGGGTCTTCCTCATGGAAAGAAAACCAAAACCGGATATTCCACGAGTATTGATGTTTTAGAAAACCTTCGTGGATTTGAGATTGTTGATAAACTCCTTCAGTACCGCTCGACATCGAAACTTAAAAGTACCTATTTAGATGGAATTGAAAAAGTAATGGTTACTCAGGATGGGATAACTAAAGTTCACACCATCTTCAAACAAGCAACGGCCGTGACCGGTCGATTATCAAGCATTGAACCAAACCTTCAAAACTTACCTGTTCGAACCGAACAAGGTCAACTCATCCGTAAACTCTTTATTCCATCAAGCGGAAATACATTACTTGGAGCAGATTATTCACAAATTGAGCTACGTGTTTTGGCTCATTTATCAAAGACCACTGATTTAATTGAAGCGTTCCAGCAACAAAAAGACATTCATACCACCACGGCAATGAAAGTCTTTGGTGTTCAAGAGTCTGAAGTGACCGCGACAATGCGTCGTCAAGCGAAAGCCGTGAACTTCGGTATCATTTACGGCCAAGGCGCATGGGGTCTGTCCGAAGGAATCAATGTCTCTCAAGCAGAAGCGAAGAAGTTTATTGAAGACTATTACGAGAGCTTTCCTGGAATTTATGAATTCCTAACAGGGTTAGTCGACTTTGCGAAAGAACATGGTTATGTTGAGACGATGCTAAAACGTCGTCGCTATTTACCCGATTTAAAAAGCCCGATCGCCACGGTTCGAGCATTTGGAGAACGTACCGCCAAAAATGCCCCGATCCAAGGAAGTGCGGCCGATATTATCAAACAAGCAATGGTCAATATTGACCGAGTCATCCATGAAAAGAAACTAAAATCCAAACTCATTATTCAAATTCACGATGAGCTTATTTTTGATTGTGTTCCAGAAGAGTTGGAGTTGATGAAAGAACTTGTTTCGAAAGAAATGAAACAAGCGATTCCGATGGAGGTTCCGTTAGACATTGAAATCGGAACGGGTCAAAATTTATATCAGGTGAAATAAATGCCAGAACTTCCTGAAGTCGAAACCGTTGTTGCGACACTCAACACACTTATTAAAGGGGACCGTATCTTATCGGTCGATCAACCATATCGGGGAATTATCCAATCCCCCTTTTTTGACGTGGAAGGGGAATGTATCAATCAGGTCAATCGTCTTGGGAAATACATTTTATTTGAACTTGATTCAACGATATTAATCAGTCATTTACGTATGGAAGGGAAGTTCTTTATCAAAGAAGATGAACCGGTTGAAAAACATGAGCATGTTATTTTTTATTTAGAATCGGGTCGAACACTTCGTTATCATGACACCCGTAAGTTTGGCACCATGGAACTTGTTGATTACGATAAGTTGGATGACTACTTTTCAACTCGTTTAGGTATCGATCCAACAAAAGAAGAATTAAGTGTAAATTATCTTCGTTCCAAAGCCCATAAGCAAACGTTAAAAGGATATTTGTTAGACCAACATATCGTGGCTGGGTTAGGAAATATCTATGTGAATGAGGTGTGTTTCCTACTTGGTACACATCCTGCAAAAAGAGTTCATCGTTTGCGAAAAAAAGATTTTGAATCGTTGGTTGAGATTATCCCTCGCGTTCTTAATAAGGCTATTTCACTTGGTGGAACGACCATACGAACATATACCGATTCCTTAGGGGTGACAGGACGCTTTCAAAATGAACTTTTTGTTCATGACCGTGAGGGTGAAGAATGTAAAGTATGCTCAGACATCATTCGTAAAGTCTTTGTAAATGGTCGAGGAA
>CBFHOU010000073.1:0-2118 GCA_965657695.1 Bacillota bacterium
TCCGATCGTTGAATGTAATCAATGATGTAATCCGTAATCGCAATGCGTTCTTCGGTCTGTTCAAATTCATCGTGCATGCTGGAAGCGATAAAGGCTAAACGCTTGGGTGGTTTCGATTCCACCACTTCGTATTCAACCATCACACGGTCCCCTTTTAACACTAAGGTTAAATTGGAGACCCCAGGAAGTTTCGCTTCGTTCACATATCGATACAGGGATGTTAAATTTTCATCCACGGCTTTATCCGATAGTTGATGCTTGTCTAAAAAGTCACGAATCTCTTTATTCGCTAAAACTTCTTGTTTAATATCGTCATATAGTACGGTTGGTTCAACCATATCTTTTAGTTTCTTCATAGTTTTTCAAAGCGAGCTGCGACATCTTTAATCGATAGCTCTTTTTCTTTTTTGGATTGAGATGCTTTCATCGAAGAATCTGCTTTCGCTTGTTCTTCTTTGAGTTCAGCCAGCCAAGGGGCTGCTTGTTTGGATTGTTTATTTTTGATATAAGTATCGACTTGTTCAATGGTTGTAAGTTTATTACGACCCCACTCATTGGCAATTTTTGCAAAGTAATTGTAACTGGGCATCTTGCCTTTGGTTTGATGTAAGACGAAATAGAATAGATAATTGACCATTTCCACCGGTAGTTTATTAACACTGACTAACTTGCGAGCAATCTCTAAATCGGTGGGGGCTGCTGCCGTACCGGATAACTCCTCTAACAACTCCTTGGTCGACATGCGTTGGAATGTCGCAAGTAATGCATTGGAGGACGGAGCAGAATTCTCAGCCACTTTTTGATCCACTCCTTGATAGGAATAAATATCTTTCGCGGCTTTGCCGATTTTAGTGACATCGACTTGTTGGGTTTGATCGTCTAATGAAAATAAATAGACTTTGGCTAAGTCTTCATAGGATAAATCATAAACGACTTTTACTGCACTTAACTCATGGACGAGTTCTTTTGAGATTCGTTCCGGTCGGTAAGCTGTATTAATTTGTTCCAACCATCGATTAATATCAAACGAAGGAACTGTCGTTGATTTATGGACCGGTTGTTTATTATTCGCTGACTCTGGTGAATCGAGTACACTCGCTTTAAACACGTCCGAGAATCCAATTTCTTTCGGCGTTCCACCTGGAACTATTGGTGCAGAAAATCGTTTTTGCAAAGCGGTAAAGGTTGTCTCTGAGACACTCGCAAAGAGTTGATGACGAAGTAATGGATTGGCTAAAAAATCTTCACTCGGTAACGGTTGATAAAGTTGAATGGTTTCAGGGTCCCCGCTAAATCGGTCTAAGAGCCCTAACGCAATCAGCTTATCAATTTCATTATCGAATGCTTTTGGTGCTAGTCCAGTGAGCTCAAAGAGTTCGCGGACCGGCACAATCACATGGAGTGTCTCCTGATTGACGCGTTGATGAAGCAGTTGAAAAAGACCTGTTGAGGATAGACCTGCAATAGGGGAATACAACAACTGAAGGGCATGAAGATCGTCGCTAGATAAACGAGCTGACGTTTGAAGGACAATTTGTTTCATCCTGTCACCTGATTAATAAATTCTTCAACCAAAGTCAAAGTTTCACCAAAGGCATCATCGTTAACAACGACTAAATCCGCCTTGGATTTGGTTTCATCCATATAGCTTTGTCGAGCAATCATGTTACTTGCCGTATCGTTGGTATAACCACGTTGAACGATGCGACGTTTACGTACCATTTCATCGGCAGTAACATAAATAGTGGCATCACATAATGAAGGAACATTCGTATCAAAAAGAATCGCCATATCAATAAGCGTATGTTTGTCAGGATGGATTTCTTGTTTGACGGCTTCTTGTAGAAGCGGTCGCATTAAATTATTAAGTTTTGATAAGGCTTGCTCATCAGAAAAGACAATTTCACCCAGCTTCGCACGGTTTACGCGGCCTAGATCACAAGCCGTAGGAAAAAGAGCGGCTACTTGATCCACGATGCTAGGGTCTTGATATAAACCATGAGCTACATGGTCGACATCAATGACGTGGAAGCCTGATTTTTCAAAGTATTCACATAGTAGTGTTTTGCCCGCCCCAGACGGACCACCAATGCCAATGACTTTCATTTGTTGGACACT
>CBFHOU010000074.1:0-2072 GCA_965657695.1 Bacillota bacterium
CTCAAAGTCGGACTCGATTGTGCCAATGGATCCACCTCAGATATTGCGAATCGTTTATTTGCTCGTTTAGGTGCGAAAGTTACCGTCATTAACGATAAACCGAATGGTAAAAACATCAACATGAACTGCGGGTCTACCTATCCGGAACAACTCCAAGCCTTGGTTAAAGAAAAAGGCCTTGATATCGGCTTTGCGTTTGATGGTGACGGCGACCGGGTGATTGCGGTCGACGATCAAGGACAACTTTTTGATGGCGACCAGATTATTCATTTACTGGCGCAACATTATCAACACGACGGCCTCGATGCCGTGGTCGCAACCGTGATGAGTAATGGTGGCTTGATGAGTAGCCTTGAAGTCAAAGGCATCAAAACGTACTTAACCCAAGTCGGGGATAAATACGTCTTTGAGGAAATGGAAGCCAAAAACCTTCGTTTAGGCGGCGAGCAAGCGGGTCATATTATCCTTCGTGATTTTAATACTTCAGGCGACGGGATGCTAACCGCACTTCAACTAACCGCATACTTGGTCTCGCAAGACCAACCGTTATCGAAACTACGTTTTAAAGAGTATCCTCAAGTCTCTACCAAACTTCAAGTGTCGGATAAAAAACGACTTATCAATCATCCAGAGTTACAGTCGTACTTATCCTCGATTCAACAAGAAGAACCACAGGCTCGTATTGTACTAAGGGCGTCAGGAACCGAACCCGTTATTCGGGTAATGGTGGAACATCCAGATCAATCAGTATGTCAAAAACTAGCCGATCAGCTCGTTCAAAAAGTCAAAGAAGTTCAATAAAAAACGCCTCTGTCGAGGCGTTATTTTTTTATAATCTTGAAGCGACTTGATTCCAATCTACTACATTGAAGAATGCGGCAATGTAATCCGGACGACGGTTTTGATAGTTTAAGTAATACGCATGTTCCCACACATCTAATCCAAGTAACGGAGTTCCTTGAGCAAGCGGTGTATCTTGATTCGGGGTAGAAACGACTTCTAAAGCCCCTTTATCATTTTTGATCAGCCATGCCCATCCTGAACCAAATCGTGTCGCAGCGGCTTTACTGAAGGCTTCTTTGAAGCCGTCAAAGCTTCCAAAGGCAGCATCAATCGCTGAGGCAAGAGCTCCACTTGGTAAGCCTCCTTCGTTTTTGGTTAATGAGGCAAAGAATAAGGCGTGATTAAACGCTCCTCCACCGTTGTTACGAACGGCCGTTTGAATGTCTGTGGGTAGATTGTCTAAATCCAGTAAGACATCTTCCAGTTTTTCATACGATAGATTCGGGTATTTTTCCATCGCGGCATTGAAGTTATTGACATAAGCTTGGTGGTGTTTCGTATGGTGAATTTCCATTGTACGTGCATCAAAGAAAGGCTCTAATGCATCATAGCTGTAAGTTAATGCTGGTAATGTTAGTTTCATAATGACCTCCTATGTATACTATACGCCACTTCTAATGATGCTTGAAGCGATTTGCCTTAAGAAAACCGCCATTTCTTGTTATGATAATAGCGGTGAAGCGATGAAAAAGGTCGTCTTTGGGTTTGTTGCCGCGTGTGGCACCTGTAAAATGAGTGAATATATGCTGGATGTGGTGGCTGAAGCCATCGATTTTCCCTTGGAAAAGATCAACCTCAATTTAAACAAACCGTTAATTGAGCATTATCAAATTACCTCCACCCCCGTCTTTTTACTTTTAGACGGAGATCAAGAAGTCGACCGCTTCTATGCAGCAAAAAGTGTGACCTTCTTGTATGAAAAGATTCAATCGTTTATGGAGATGTAAATGGCCAACATTGGCGATGAAATTCAAATCCATTCGTATAAGCATGACGGTAGTATCCACCGCATTTGGGAAAAAGCAATCTTTGTCGATGAAACGACTCACTGCGTGATCTTAGCGAATGAAAAAACAAGAGTTCTAGAAAGTAACGGTAAAAGCTGGTTCACCAAAGAACCTGCCGTCTGTTTCTTTTTCAAGCAACAATGGTTTAATGTTATCTGTATGCTCAAAGAAGACGGAACTCATTATTACTGTAATATTGGCTCTCCGTTTACGATCGATGAA
>CBFHOU010000075.1:0-2063 GCA_965657695.1 Bacillota bacterium
TTTGTTGATGGGTCTCTCTGAAATTAAGCTTTGATACCAGGTTGTTAAGGTACTAACAACATCCTCTTCATAAAAACCTGGTTGTAGATGTTTTTTTAAATATGAAACTAATACGGTTGTTGTTGGTAAACCAACATCAGCTAATAATAACGATGTCTTAATTTCTTCTAACGCTTCTTCTGTGATACTTGATCCAAAGAATCGTTTTAATCCGTCAAACAGTCCCATTACTTCACAACAATACTAACTAATTTCCCAGGGACATAAATTGTTTTAACAATACTTCGTCCATCGGTAAATTGTTTGACTTTTTCTGTCATGGCCGCTTCTAAAATCGATTCTTGGGATGAGCTCGCATCCACTTCAATCGTATCGCGTACTTTTCCATTGACTTGAACCGCAAGTTGGAAGCTAGTTTCACGTAAATACGACTCATCATACGATGGCCATATAGATGAAGCTAATAAGCTAAAGTCTTGCTCACTCGCTAGTTCTTCCGTTATATGCGGAGCAATCGGATGAAGTAATTGAAGGAATCCTTCATAGTGTTCTATGGTAATTTGTTTGGTCTTGTATACTTCGTTCACAAACACCATTAACTGAGAGATTGCTGTGTTATAAGACAGTGAATCATAATCTTCTGTTACTTTTTTAATCGTTTGATGGTAAATCTTATCCAAGGAATCAGTAGGAGACATCTCTACATTTTGCAGCATTCGACCGACTCGTTCTAAGAATCTTCTCGCTCCTTCGACTCCTTGTGTACTCCATGGTTTTTCACCTTCAAGTGGACCCATAAACATTTCAAATAAGCGAAAGGCATCGGCTCCATATACTTCAAGTAAATCATCTGGGTTAATGACATTACCTCTAGATTTCGACATTTTTTGATTGTCTTCAGCTAGGATCATCCCTTGGTGAAAGAGTTTTTGAAAAGGTTCTTTGGTTGGAACAACGCCGACATCATATAACACTTTGTGCCAGAATCGTGCATAGAGTAAATGAAGAACAGAGTGTTCTGCTCCCCCTATATATAAATCCACCGGTAACCAGTACTTGAGTGCTTCTTGAGCTTCTTTACTTCTAGGATCTAAATACATTCCATCTTGTTTAATAATGTAGGCTAAATAATACCAACAACTTCCCGCCCATTGTGGCATCGTATTGGTCTCACGACGTCCTTTGACACCGTCTTCTCGGACTACTGTTAACCATTCGTCGGCATTTGCGAGTGGTGATTCTCCTGTTGATGAAGGTTTAATATTTGTAAGTTTTGGAAGCTCTAACGGAAGGTCGTTTTCATCCAGTAAACTAATCGTTCCATCTTCCCAGTGTATGACAGGAAACGGTTCTCCCCAAAAGCGTTGACGGGAGAAAATCCAGTCCCGCATTTTGTAATTCACACTGGCTTTGCCTAAACCATGTTGTTCCAAATACTCATTCATGGTTTTTATTGCTTCTTGGTTATTTAGGCCATTTAAGAATTCAGAATTAATGTGTTTCGCATCGCCAGTAAAGGCTTCTTGGGAAACATCAGCATCTAACACTGGTTTAATCGAAAGATTAAACTTTGTCGCAAAGGCAAAATCTCTCTCATCATGAGCCGGTACGGCCATGATGGCTCCTGTTCCATAACTAACAAGTACATAATCAGAAATCCATATCGGGACAGGTTCTTGATTCACTGGATTGATCGCATACGCCCCTGTAAAGACACCTGTTTTATCTTTCGACAAATCAGTGCGCTCTAAATCAGTTTTACTTTTAGCATAGGCAATATAATCCTCAACAGCTTGACGTTGCTCAGTGGTTGTAAGTTCTGAAATCAATGAATGTTCTGGGGCAAGGACGCAGTACGTTGCGCCAAACAAGGTATCAGGACGTGTGGTAAAAACATCAAAGGACTTTTTATTGTCTTTGATTTGAAACGTCACGGTAGCGCCGACGCGTCGGCCGATCCAATTACGCTGCATATCTAGAGTACTGGCTGGCCAGTCTAAGCCTTCCATATCATAGAGTAATTTATCAGCGTAATGAGTTATTTTTAATACCCACTGTTTCAT
>CBFHOU010000076.1:0-2051 GCA_965657695.1 Bacillota bacterium
AAAACCAGCTGCTAAGAAACCTGCAGCAAAAAAAGCACCAGCGAAAGCGGCCGCTAAACCAAAAGCAGAAGCGAAGCCAGCCGCGAAACCTGCAGCTAAGAAAGCTCCGGCAAAAGCTGCTGCAAAACCAGCTGCTAAGAAACCTGCAGCGAAAAAAGCACCAGCAAAACCAAAAGCAAAATAATCAAATGAAAACCCAGTCTAGGACTGGGTTTTTTGTTGGATCACAATATGTGGATACGGGATATTGATTCCTTTTTGGTCTAAAAATTCTTTTAGCGCGAGACGAACATCTCTCGTTAGTCCAAATTGATCATTGGGTTTGGTCTTACCAATGATACGACACGTAATGCCAGAGTCTGCAAGTTCGGTGACCCCAAGAAATTGCAATGTTTCGGTGCTACTAGGATGGCTAAATTCCTCAATGAATTCATCCATTATTCCAGGAAGATCCTTTAGATTTGTTTCATATGCGACCTGAAAGTCAATAATTGCTAAGGAAGGATAACGTGAGAAATTGGAGACGGCACTTATATCCCCGTTATTATAAATTTTAAGGGTCCCATCCCAACTTTTGAGTTTGGTAGTCCGTAGTCCGATTTCGATGACTTCTCCACGAAATCCGCTAATTTCAACCACTTCACCAACCAGGAATGTTTCTTCAAATAGAATAAAAAATCCAGAAATCATATCTTGAACGATCTTTTGTGCCCCAAATCCAATTGCAATCCCCAAGACCCCTGCACTGGCTAAGATGGGTGCAGTTTGAACTTGGAAGGTTTCTAGAATGAGGATAATCGCAATAAACCAAATAACATACTTCCCGAGACTAGAAAGTAGTTTATAGATGGTTACACTTCTTTTCTTGCCATTATGAAGCTTTAATAAGCGACTAATGATACTTCCATAGACGATGGAAAGTGCGATTGCAGCTATCAAATAGCTGCTGACACGAATGATTGTATCCAAGGTTAATAATTCAATGAGTTGTTCCATAGAACCTCCGGGAATAGTATATCGTGTCGATACCCAATGGCCAAATTGCATTCACAACTTCTAAATTAATGATAGCGTTATCTTTACCTCATGCACCAGAATGCTATAATAAAGGTACCTAAGGGTTGGTTCGTCAAGAGAACCGAACAATGTCAGATTGGGAATCAAGGTTTCTGATGTGTGAATGCCTCCATGGAGGAATCCTAATTCTAGAAACAAGAGATGCCCCCCTAAACCAAACAGGTTTAGTACAGCCTCCTCTTAGGCGATATAAGTGCTGATAAAGCACTTTTTTCATTGCCTTTATTTGGTATACTTACCCTTGAGGAACTATGCATTTAACGACGCTGTTACAAAACATTAAAGAGGCGATATCAACCCATATTCAACAAGAATATCGACTTTTTGATGTTGTCATTGAACTCTCTAAAACCAAAGACGCCTCACATGGGGATTATGCCACCAATGTTGCGATGGTGACAACAAAACTCGCAAAAAAACCACCCCGCGACATTGCACAAGGGGTTATTGCTTCGTTAGAACAATCAAACCTTCCACTCACAAAAATTGAGATCGCTGGACCAGGATTTATTAACATTACGTTTGATAAAACCGTACTTCTGTCTGTGATTTCTCTGATTCACCAAGATGTTAATTATGGTTCAAGTTCGATCGGTCAAGATCATAAGATACTCGTGGAGTATGTTTCCGCTAATCCAACTGGATTGTTACACATTGGACACGCCAGAGGCGGTGCTTTCGGGGATAGTTTATCTCGTATCTTAACAAAAGCCGGCTACAGTGTTCATAAAGAGTTTTATGTGAATGATGGCGGCCAACAAATTGAAAATTTAGCATTAAGTATACAAGCTCGTTATTTTGAATTGTTAAACAAAGACTTTAGTATTCCAACGGATGGGTATTTTGGAGCCGAGATCGTTACGGCAGCTAAGGCAATCCTAGATCAATATGGACCGTATCTTACTGATCTATCAGTGTTTAAAGAAGAAGGTGTGAAACTCATGCTTTCACGATTAGAAACCGATTTGGAACAA
>CBFHOU010000077.1:0-2017 GCA_965657695.1 Bacillota bacterium
CAGATATCCCCAGATGGCTGTTAAGATTCCTTTTCGTCCATACTCTCTTACCATGGTCGTCGTCCTTTTCCTTTACCGCGAGATTTCTTGGGTTGCATCTGCGGCATTTGTGGCATGCGGCCTGATTGCATTCCTGCCATCATCTTGGCCATTTTTTGTTGTTGTTCTAACGATTGAATTAACCGGTTTACATCTGCGACCTTACGCCCTGCACCATCCGCAATACGGCGACGGCGGCGATGATTATTAGAAATCAATTTAGGATCACGTCGTTCATGAGGGGTCATCGACTGAATTAAGACCTCAATCTTCGTAAATTCTGAATCATCGACATCTTTTAATTGTTTCATTTGAGATAAACCTGGAATCATTCCAGCAATACTGGATAAACTTCCCATACGTTTCATCATTTTAAATTGACTCAGCATATCATTATAGTTCATTTTGCCGGTCATCATTTTTTCCATCAGCTTCATCGATTCATCAGGATCAATTTCAGCCTCTGCTTTTTCAACCAACGAGGCAACATCGCCCATTCCGAGAACGCGGTTGGCTAAACGATCTCCATGAAATAAATCAAGGTCTTCTAGTTTTTCACCGGTACCAACATATCGAATGGGAACCCCAACAACATGGCGAAAGCTAATTGCTGAACCGCCTCTAGCATCACCATCAAGTTTTGTAAGGATCGCTCCGGTTAATGAGAGTGTTTGATCAAATCCTTGAGCAACTTCTAATGAGCTTTGTCCTGTCATGGCATCCATGACAAATAAAATCTCTTGAGGTTTTGTTGCTTTCTTAATCTCAGCAAGCTCACTCATAAGTGTTTCATCAATACTTAAGCGACCTGCTGTATCAATAATGATGACATCATATTGATTCTTCTTGCCATATTGAACTGCATTTGAAGCAATATCTAATGGATTGTCATTCTCTGTGTAAACTTCAACACCAATCGATGAGCCTAGTTGTTGAAGCTGAGTGATCGCAGCAGGTCGCTGCGTATCAGCAGCAACGAGTAAGACCCTTTTGTCTTTAAATCGTTTTGCTAGTTTTGCGGCTTGCGTTGTCTTACCTGTACCTTGTAACCCAACCATCATGATCACGGTTGGTTGATCGGAAAGGGGTAGTTCTTCGGCTTCGCCGAGAAGTTCTTTTAAATGATTCTCAAAAATAGAGATAATCTTCTCCGCCGGCTTTACGCCTTTGATGACTTGTTCATCAAGGGCTTTTTCTTGTAAATCGGATACTATCTCCTCAATCACCGACAAATGAACATCGGCATCCAAAAGAGCCGCTCTTAGGTCTGAGACCATCGAGCGGATGTCTTGTTCATTAATTGTTACCTTACCTTTAAAACGGCGGAAGGTTAACTGTAAAGACTCGGTTAATCGTTCAAACATCTTATTCTTCTAACTCATTCAACTTTTCATAATTTTTTGATTCATTCATGTCATCAATCAACGCTTTACGACGTTGCCATTTCTGGTATAGCGCCAATTTGACCTCATAGTCTTTTAGCGCTGTTTCACTTGTCTTAATCATGTCGTGAACCGCGTTGCGGCTTACATTTCGGTTTTCAGCAATTTCAGTCAAGCTTAAGTCGTCTTCATAATAAAGACGCATGACTTCGGCTTGAGTCTCTGTTAATAACGAACTATAGAAGTCGAGTAGATGAATCATAAACTCGCGGTCTTCAATCATGAACTCACCAATCGTTTCATAAATTCTGTTACGTTAAATGGCAGAAGGTCTTCTATCGATTCTCCGGTTCCTAAAAAGAAAATAGGGAGTCGGTATTGATCTGCGATCGCGAGAACAATTCCTGCTTTCGCAATGCCATCGTATTTATTCACAATGATTCCGGTTACATCGGTTGCTTCCAAAAAGACCTTTGCTTGAGACAGTCCATTTTGACCCGTAGTTGCATCCAAAACCAAATAGGTTTCATGAGGAGCAGACGGTTGAAACTTCGATATGACTCGCTTCATTTTAGATAACTCTTCCATCAATGGTT
>CBFHOU010000078.1:0-2008 GCA_965657695.1 Bacillota bacterium
ACATCGACCTCATCACTCGCAAAGAAAGTAAATATCTGATCGATATTCGCTAAGGCAATGATAATGGTTAAAATAATGGCGTTGGATATGAAGAAGCTTTTTCGCCAGATTTTACGTCGTAAACTAAACCACAACAAGAACCAGCGCTTACTCTTCATACGCCTCACCTACTTTCGCAATGAAAACTTCCTGTAAGCTCGGTAAGCGTACATCAAACAACGTGACATTCGGGGCAAGTTTTACCGCCTCAAATACATGATGGACATAGGATTCATCGGTTATTTTAATCTCTGTGCTATCGGCATGTTGAACCACCTCTTTTACGCCATCGAGTCGACGAATAAAGTCGAGATCCAACTCCGCACGAACAAAGATATTCTTTTGTTTTAATTCTTCTTTGATTTTTTGAATGTTGCCACTGACTATCGCTCGACCCGATTTAAGCAACGTCATCGATTCACAAAATTGCTCAATGTGATGCATCTGATGGGAACTAAAGATGATTGCCTTTCCTCTGGCTTGAAATTCACGAATCACATCAATGAACACTTGGACATTAAACGGGTCTAATCCGTTAAACGGTTCATCCAAAATTAATAAATCCGGGTCATTCATAATCGCAGTAATAAACTGGATTTTTTGTTGGTTCCCCTTCGATAATTCTTTAATTTTACGTGATTCGTATTCTTGAATGCTAAAACGTTCTAACCAATAATGCATCGCCTCAAGGGCCGCTTTATTGCTCATTCCCTTAAGTCGACCGTAAAAGATCATTTGTTCTTTGACCGTCATTTTTGTCATTAAGGAGCGGTCTTCACTTAAGAACCCAACACGGTCCATATGCTCATACCCAATCAAGTTACCATCAAATAGGATTTCACCTTGGTCCGGATTGAACAAATTCATGATCATTCGAAAGGTCGTTGTTTTCCCTGCACCATTTAGTCCCAATAAACCAAAAATCTCACCGGGTTGAACCGTAAGCGAGAGATCTTTCAGGGCTTGGACTTCCCCGTAGGATTTTGATACTTGTGTAATAGTTAACATCATTTCACCATTCTTATTATATAGGAAAATACATAACATCCTTGTCAAAATGTTTGATATTTCCTATACTACAATGTCACATAGGAGGACGTATGGAAGAGATTAAACAAATAATAGCTGAGAATGATTCGATTATCATCATTGCTCATGTAAGGCCCGATGGGGATTGCATCGGAGCAACCCAAGGGTTAGCCCAAACGATTCGCCATCAATTTCCAACAAAAAAAGTATATGTACGTTACGAATCTCTTGAATACTTGGCATTCCTCGGGGCACCAGATGAAATAGACGACAATCTCTTCCCAGAAAGTCTTGTAATCAGCTTAGACACCGCAAATCGTGAGCGAATTTATGACCAACGCTTTTCCCAAGGGAAAGCATTGCTTCGTATTGATCATCATCCCCACATTGATTTTTTTGGTGACATCGACTACGTTGATACCTCTTCTCCTTCCACCTGCAATATCATAACTCGCCTTCTCACTGAGTTCGGATGGCAGATTCCGGCTGCTGCAGCCGTAGCCTTATACACAGGGATTACCACCGACACGGGACGTTTTCGATATCGCGGTGTGAGTGAACAAACATTACGCCAAGCTGCCGACCTGTTAAAAACCGGCATTCAGCCGGTCGATATATACGATCAATTATATGCACGAGACTTATTACAAGTTCACTTTCTTGGTACGTTTTTATCTCAAGCTCAAACCGCTAACGGGGTGATATATGTCGTCTTGCATCAACAAGAAATTAAGGACTCTGGTTTAAGTGAGGACCAAGCAGCAAATTTTATTTCTCAATTAAGCGATATAAATGGATACCCCATTTGGTTTTTAGCCTATCAAACCATGGAAGGGCTGTGGCGAGTACGACTTCGTTCAAGTGGGATTGTTATTAATGAGGTCGCCAGTCGCTACCAAGGTGGCGGTCATCCACAAGCAAGTGGTTGCCAACTGACATC
>CBFHOU010000079.1:0-1943 GCA_965657695.1 Bacillota bacterium
TACACGGATGCAAAAAAAGAATATCCCTATAGTATTTCCAGTATTCAAAGCGAAGGGGTTCTAAGAATTGCCGTAAAGATTTATCCGCCCCTTAATGGCTATAAAGAAAAGATGTTGTCGTTAAAAAAAGGCGATAAAGTAACGATGCGTGGACCAGTTGGTCCAGTGACCTTACAAGATAGTTATTCGCCTGTGGTTGCTGTTGCGGGTGGAATTGGAATTACACCCCTTAGAGCATTACTAAAACAAGCCGTTCATCATCATGAGGAACAAGCGTTTCATTTAATTTATTCGTCTGAACAAGAATACATCTACGAACAAGACTTAAAAGAGTTGACTGCAAACTATCCAACAGCAACTATAGATTTTGTTCGCGGCGTCGAAGACCCGAAAGAGTTAACCTTAGCGGATGTAAAAAAATATGGCAATAAAGCCTATTATTATATCTCAGGGGGTAAACGCATGATTCTTGCCTATGAGAAGATGCTTCAAGCGGAAGGAATTCAAAAAAAACGAATCTTTCGTGATCCGTTCTACCGATTTTAACCTAACCATAATTTGATGGCTCCAGTGATGAGCGAAGTGGGACAAAGTAATATGGTATAATCGTACCGACTTCGGGGAAGGATGTATGCTAAAAAAATTTGTTCAAGCGTTTAGTAAAACCCCAATTCGCACCTTTGTGACCCTGTATGCAGGAGTGACGTTTCTTGGTGCGCTTTTTTTATGGTTACCGATCTCTCAACAAGGATCAAACCCCTTAAGTTTTATTGATGCATTATTTGTATCGGTCTCTGGGGTTTCGACCACGGGATTATCCACGGTTGTTGTCGCAGAACGCTTAAACCGCATCGGCCAATTGATCTTATTATTCTTAATTCAGTTTGGTGGGATTGGTCTGATTATGTTTGTTGGCTTTATTTGGCTGACCACCGGAAAAACCATTACCTTAAGTGAGCGTAAGCTGATTGCGACGGACCAAAACCAAATTCGAACCTCACAAGTGGTTAAACTCATTCGTGATGTCTTATTAATCTTATTTGTGATTGAAGGCATCATGTTTGTCATCATCAGTGCGTATTTATATCTACAAGGATACTTTCCTCTTGGGGAGAGTGTCTTCCAAGCCTTTTTCTTAACGATTTCCTTAACCGCTAATGCCGGCTTTGATATTACCGGCGATTCCTTAGTGCGATACCTCAACGATTACCCATTCCAATTGATGGCGATGTTCTTGATGTTTGTCGGAGCAGTTGGATTCTGGCCTCTGGTGGAAGTTAAAGATTACTTTAGTGCCAAAATGAAAAATAAACCGTTCCAATTTTCGCTCTTTGCGAAGGTCTTAGTCACGATGCATGTGGCGCTATGGGTATTTGGGGCAATTTTGATTTACGGGATTGATGCCGTTACCTATTTCGCGGATAAAGGGACGTTAGAAACTGTCTTTACGAGTTTATTTATGAGCTTAACAACTCGTAATGCAGGATTTTCAACCATTGATGTCTCGCAGTTATCGCCTGCGACCCATTTAATGATGTCAGCGTTAATGTTTATAGGCTCAAGTCCAAACTCCGCCGGAGGCGGAATTCGGACCTCAACTTTAATTCTAGTGATTGGGGCGTTATTATCGTTTTCGCAAAACCGTAAACAAATTGTCTTACAGAAAAAAGCGATTAAACCAGAAACGGTCTATAAATCGTTGCTCGTGTTTATTGTTGCGATTGTCGTGATTGTCACCGCAAGTTATTTAATGTTACTCGTTGAACCGTATGGGTTTACCGAGATTATTTTTGAAGTTTCGAGTGCCTTCGGTACCACGGGATTATCCTTAGGGATTACCGCTGATTTACATGTGTTCTCAAAGGCAGTACTCATTGGTGTCATGTTTATTGGTCGAATTGGGATCGTCTCCTTATTATTGGTCTTTACCTCGAGTGATGATA
>CBFHOU010000080.1:0-1846 GCA_965657695.1 Bacillota bacterium
TATAACCCTAATGAAGGGGAAATGTTTGGTTATGTAACGCAAGGTGAAATTACCTTGGTGATGAATGATAAACGTTACCCCGTCAAAAAGGGAGAGAGTTTCTACGTATCAGAACCTGGTGATCATTATATAGAAGCCATTAGTAAAGCAAACTTTATTTGGGTTTCAACCCCACCCATTTTTTAAGGAGAGTTTATGGAATCCCAAAAACAGCGTTTGATTGAGTTTGTTGGTGTCAGCAAAGATTTTGACGACCGCGTCGTCAACGATTTTCATCTATATATCAATCGTAATGAGTTTATTACCTTACTTGGACCTTCGGGATGCGGAAAGACAACCATTCTACGAATGCTTGCTGGTTTTGAACAACCCACAGAAGGCTCTATTTACTTCAATGGCACAGCCATTGAAGACATCCCTGCCCATAAACGTGCGATCAATACGGTTTTTCAAAAGTATGCCTTGTTTCCCCACTTGGATGTGTATGACAATGTAGCCTTTGGATTGCGTCAAAAGAAGATGGATAAAGAAACAATCGATCAAGAAGTGAGATCGATTTTACGTATGGTGAAACTGGAGCATTTAATTCACCGAAAAACCAACCAGTTATCAGGTGGTCAGGCTCAGCGTGTGGCAATTGCTCGTGCGCTGGTCAATAAACCCGAAGTTCTTTTACTCGACGAACCTCTGAGTGCACTGGATTTAAAACTGCGCCAAGACATGCAGTATGAACTCAAAGAGATGCAGCGTGCTCTCGGTATTACATTTGTTTTTGTCACGCACGATCAAGAAGAAGCCTTAACCATGTCGGACAAGATTGTGGTTCTTAATGAGGGTGTCGTTCAACAAATCGGAACCCCGACTGATATTTATAACGAACCTAAAAACCGTTTTGTTGCTCAGTTTATTGGGGAGAGTAATATTTTTCCTGGAGTGTATCAAGACAAAAGAACGGTGAGTTTTTTTGGTCAAGATTTTGAATGTGTGGATGAAAACTTTACTCAAGGTGAACGAGTTGATGTCGTTATTCGTCCGGAAGATTTTGATATTCGTGCTGATGGACCTCTGCAAGTGGAAGTGGAAGCCATTGTGTTTAAAGGCGTTCATTATGAAGTCATTGGACGTGGGTACGAAAAAGAATTTGTTATCCATACCTATGAATCGCCAAGCGTCGGTGATACCATTGGACTTTCTGTGGACCCGTACGAGATTCATTTAATGAAGGTACATGATGAAGAAATATAGCACACCGTATCTCATATGGATGATCGCGCTTGTTCTTATCCCGATTCTATTCATGATGATCCTTAGTGTCACCAATACCAAAGGCGTCAATTTTGAGGGGGCGACGTTTGATGTTTCCCAGTGGTCGAAGCTAACGCAAAGTATTTATCTAACAGCGCTTTGGAATTCCCTTCGATTGTCGACATATACCTCAATCATTAGTTTAATTATTGGATACCCTGTAGCCTACTGGTTATCGCAAAGTGAATCCAAATTTAAAAGTTTATGGTTATTAATGATTATTGTCCCAACATGGTCCAACATGTTGCTTCGTATTATTGCCTGGGAAACGCTGTTTTATCCTAGAAGTATCTTAAACAGCGTCGGAATCTCATTAGATTTAATCGGAAGTGATCTTGCAATTGTTATTGGGATGGTTTCGATTTATCTACCGTTTATGATATTTCCGATCTACGCAGTCCTAGATAAAATTGATCCTTCTTATGCCGAAGCAGCTTCTGACTTAGGAGCATCACCGTTTCATATTTTCACCCGAGTTACCTTACCACTAAGTTTGAGTGGGATTGTTTCTGGTGTGATTATGACATTCTTGCCAAGTGCA
>CBFHOU010000081.1:0-1837 GCA_965657695.1 Bacillota bacterium
CGATATACCGTTTGGCTAAAACAGCAAAACTTATTGAGTACTTATCACTAGCAGCCGAAAACGGTAAAGATGTATTAGTCGTCATGGAACTTCGTGCCCGTTTTGATGAGCAAAACAACATCGACTGGTCCGAACGGTTAGAACAAGCCGGATGTAAGATTATTTATGGGCTGGACCAATATAAAGTTCATTCGAAAATCTGCTTAATTACTCGTCAAGTCGGTCAAGAACTTCGCTATATTACCCAAGTAGGAACTGGTAATTATAATGAAACCACGGTCACGCAGTATACGGATTTAGCCTATATTACCTCTCATTCGGGCATTGGCTCAGATGCCGCTCAGTTTTTCTTAAACTTATCGGTTGGTTCAGAATCGGGGACCTATGATCATTTATTGGTATCTCCGTGGCAGTTAAAAGCAAACCTCATCCAACTCATTGAGGACCAAGCGAAGCTAAAAAATGAAGGTTACATTCGAATTAAGGTCAATGCGATCACCGACCAACAACTGATTCATGCTTTGGCAAAGGCATCGAAAGCCGGGGTTAAGATCGAACTAATCGTTCGCAGTATTTCTTGCATCTTGCCCCGCATTAAAGGGGAAACCGAATCCATTCAAATTATTAGTATTGTGGGACGCTTCCTCGAGCACGCTAGAGTGTACCAATTTGGCAAAGGCGACTCGATGAAACTATATATCGGAAGTGCCGATTTAATGACACGCAACATGGAACGACGAATGGAGGTGGCTGTACCGGTGTATGATCCACAGGCCCAAGAAGAAATACTTACCATCTTAGATATTCAGTGGAAAGACCATGTGAAAGGTCGTCAAATCAATTCCAAAGGCAAACATATGCCATTTCCTGATGCTGCCACTTCGCTCGATTCTCAAGATGTATTATTGGTAAAATATCAATCCACGTTAAGCGTTTGATTTATTCGGTAATCCCACGTATAATAAGCGTGCTGAAATTCCCTTAAGGAGCGAATACCAATGGCATTTACATGGGCAGATATATTATTAATTATTGTCTCAATACTTTTAATCAGTTTGGTTGTGGTGCAAGGAACCAAAGATGATATCGCACAAGCATTTAGTGGAGAAAAGAGTGAACTGTTCTCCAATAAAAAAGAGCGAGGCTTTGAGCTTTGGATGAGCCGAGTGACGTATGCAACGACAGGTCTATTCCTGCTATTAGCATTCATTGCAGCGTTCGTTGTCGACCGAGGACTTTTATCCTAACATCCGCACCGGAATGGTGCGTTTTTTATTATGAATAAAAAACTCTACGAATACATCGATCAATTTAAAAGTGCAGACGAGCTTAAAGCGAAGTTTATTTCGTCTGCGATGGATTACAAAACATTATTCAAAGACCTAAATGAACTGGAAGAACTCGGATTAATTACCCAGCTTCACCGTGGTTATGACCGAGTGGAAAATCAAAACATTCACCGTGGCACGTTAAGTCTAACCTCCAAGGGATATGGCTTTGTCTATATCGAAACAATCGATGATGAAGTGTTTATTCCGGAAAAAGAACTCCATGCTTCCCTGGACCAAGATGAAGTCTTGGTTCAACTCATCGTCGAACACGACGCTCGAATGTCATGCCGCTTTCTTAAGACCTTAAAACGACCCTCACCTTATGTGGTCGGGACCAAACGCGGAATGTTTGTTTATCCCGACATCAAAAGTGTGCGTAAAGTCAAAATCAAACACCCGCAGCAAGTCGATGATAATACCAAAGTGGTGGTAATGATTACCAATGTGTATCAACACCGCTTTGAAGGTAAAGTGATTGAAGTCTTGGGGGATGCGAATGCTCCGGG
>CBFHOU010000082.1:0-1685 GCA_965657695.1 Bacillota bacterium
AAATATTGCTGAAAACATCGCTCGTTTAGGAATCCCTGTTCATTTATGTAGTGTCATCGGGGATGACGCGTTTGGCGCATCAATACTCGCACATGCAAAGGATGTTGGCATTGATGTTTCCTTCGTTGATGTTGTCAACTCAAAACGAACAAGTACTTATCTTGCGGTTTCAAATCGTGAGGATATGGTTGTTGGGGTTAATGATATGGACATCACAAACTCCATGAACAAATCATGGGCTGATAAACATTTGCCACATCTTAAACAGTTTGATGTGGTAGTCATCGAGCCTAATATTCCACAAGATACATTGGCCTATTTGATAGAATCTCTTGAGAAAAAGCATATCATTGTCGATCCTGTATCTGCAGCCAAATCATCACGGTTACTCCCTTCATTACCGAATATATCGGTCCTAAAGTGTAACGCCATGGAGCTTCGTGAGTTATCGAATGTCGATGATGTAAAACAAGGAATAAACGATCTTCTTTCACAAGGTGTCACGCGTGTCATTGTGACGCAAGGTAAGAATGACATCTACGAAGCGACGAAAGATTCCTTCCATATATATACCCCACCGCTAACTGAAATCGTGAATGTAACAGGCGCTGGAGATGCATTCACAGCCGGTATTACAGCTGGGCTTGCATTGGATTACACAAGCGATCAACAGATTAAACTTGCCATGAGAATGAGTCGTATGACTCTTCAATCATTATCAACTGTTAGTGAACAAATTACCCATGAATTACTCAAGGAGAACTCATGAATTCAACTTATTTATCAATTCACCCAGATGTACAAGCGGCATTGGATGCTGGACGTCCAGTCGTTGCCCTAGAATCCACGATTATAGCTCATGGCATGCCTTATCCCGAGAATGTCAAAACAGCTAAATTAGTCGAATCTGTCATTCGTGATCATGGAGCGGTTCCGGCGACGATTGCCATCATCAATGGCGTTTGTAAGGTCGGACTCAGCGATGCTGAATTGGAAGAAATCGGTAGCGCAGGCCATGTTGCTAAAGTCTCACGACGAGACATTGGGTACGTGATTAGTACAAAAACATTAGGAGCAACAACCGTTGCCTCGACGATGTATATTGCTTCATTAGCAGGAATCAAAGTCTTCGTCACCGGAGGAATTGGTGGCGTTCACCGAGGTGCTGAAACGACCATGGATATTTCAGCTGACTTGGAAGAACTCTCACAAACAGGAGTTGCTGTAATCTGTGCAGGGGCAAAAAGTATCCTTGATTTGCCATTAACATTAGAGGTATTAGAAACCAAAGGGGTTCCTGTGGTGGGGTATCAAACCGATGTTCTTCCCGCTTTTTATACCAGAGAATCCGACATCGAGATTCCCATCCGCTTGGATCAACCCGTTGAAATCGCTCAATTAATGAATGCACATTGGAATGTCGGAATTCCGAGTGGTGTGTTAATTGCCAATCCGATTCCTGAAGCCTATTCAATGTCCAAAGAAACGATTGATCAAGCAATCAACCAAGCACTTCTAGATGCAAAAACAAAAGGAATTACCGGCAAAGAAGTGTCTCCTTTCTTACTTGCAGCCATTACGGATATTACCCAAGGAAGCAGTCTAAAAGCCAATATCGAACTTGTCTTAAACAACGCAAAACTGGGGGCACAAATAGCGCTCGCCTATCAGGAGCTACAACAATG
>CBFHOU010000083.1:0-1680 GCA_965657695.1 Bacillota bacterium
TCAATCGTTCGTGTCTTAGATAGCTATATTCAAGTAGCGACCATTCAAGTCGATCGTGGGTTTGTTCATTTGGACCGCTTGAACGATATTATTAGTGATGGTTTATTTATGACTGTAGCGTCCAATGAAGCGATTATTGACGTCGAAGATAGTTATTTTCGAAATTACGATCTAGCAAGTATATCGAGTGATATCTTTTTACAAAATACCAATCTGATCTATCAACCCTTAAGTTTACGTGTCACAAGTGTTGATGGTACCATCACGATTAACGAATTATACGAAAGTCTGTTGCCGGTCTCATGAGTATTACCGACAAACGGGCTCTCCTTCCGGCATCACCCGGTTGTTATTTATTCAAGAATGATGCAGGCCATATTATTTATGTGGGGAAAAGTAAAAGTTTAAAAAACCGAGTCAACTCGTATTTTACGGGAGCTCATGATTTAAAGACTCAATTGTTAGTGACTGAGATTCGCGATTTGGATTATATTGTGACGTCCACCGAACTCGAAGCGCTCGTGTTAGAGCTTAACTTAATTAAACAACACACCCCTAAATACAACATTAAACTTAATGATGATGCGACGTACCCGTATATACAAATAACGAAAGAAGCACATCCTAAAATTGTCATTACCCGCAGACCCAACACAAAACATGCCGTTGTCTACGGCCCTTTTCCGAATGGATATAGTGCGAAAAATACGGTCCGCCTATTAGATAAACTTTATCCCTTACGCAAATGCCAAACGTTACCTAACAAAGAATGTTTGTATTATCATTTGGGGCAATGTTTAGCGCCGTGTATTCATGATATTACCCCGGAGGATTATCAGCCTATTTTGAAGGAAATCCACCGGTTTTTACATGGCGATACGAAGAAAGAATATAAAATCATTCAAGAAAAAATGAAGACGGCCAGTGAGAACATGGAGTTTGAAGCGGCTGCGGAATACCGTGACTTACTCCATCACATGGACAAGACGGTGGAGCAACAACAAATAATTTTATCGGACTTTGTAAACCGAGATGTCTTTGGGGTGGCGCTAGACAATGGTGTGATGAGTGTCAG
This sequence comes from Bacillota bacterium, assembly GCA_965657695.1. GTDB lineage: Bacteria > Bacillota_I > Bacilli_A > MAG-NZ > MAG-NZ > M30B81. The sequence goes on from CBFHOU010000083.1 coordinate 1,076, forward strand.
TGTCTTGTATTACCGCAGCGGCAAACTTATCCAACGAGATGCAGATTTGGTGGATATTACCGAGCCGCTAGATGAGGCCTTGACCAATTATATTGCACAATTTTATGTTAACTATTCGAATGTCTTACCGAAAGAGATCTATATTCCGATGGCGTTACCGATGTTGGAAGAGTTATTACAAATTAAAGTGATTGTTCCGCTCAAAGGAAACAAACGCCGTATTATTGAGCTTGCCAATCAAAATGCGAGTGAAGTCTTATCTCAAGACCGTTTACTTCATGAACGTGTTTATGACCGTACCTTGGGGGCTGCTAATGAATTAGCTGGCGTAGTTCAGATCCCACGAGCGGATGTCATTGAGGTGTTTGATAACTCGAACATTCAAGGAACCAATGCGGTAAGTGGGATGGTGGTCTATAAGTATGGCAAACCTTCCAAAGCGGATTATCGTAAATTCAATATAAAAACAGTCGTTGGGGCCAACGATGTAGCAACGATGAAAGAAGTTATCTATCGTCGATATTTTCGCTTAACCCAAGAAGATAAACCGTTACCGGATTTAATTGTGGTCGATGGGGGTCAAGCACAAGTGAATGCAGCAACAG
>CBFHOU010000084.1:0-1622 GCA_965657695.1 Bacillota bacterium
TCAATGGTAAGCGTGAATGGAGTTCATATGTTGATATTGAGTATACCGCGGACCGATTCAATGACATTGGCGATGCCTTTGAGAAAGATGAAACCTTATCTATTCGAAAGCTTGGCATAGCAACCATACGATGTATCGATGCTAACGAGTTGGATGAATTTGCAATTCAGTACCTAAGTAATATTAAGTAAAAATAATTATTTATTGTTTATCAATAAAAAAGTATTGACATAAAATAAAAGATTCGGTACGCTAAGTGTAGAGGTATCGTATGTCTTATAATGAGAAACGCTTTAACCTCGTGTTGCGAATCACGAGGATTGTCTTAACATTCGTTTTCTATGTATTCTGGGTTACCATTGTTAGCTCCCTTGTAGCAGTGATTGGATTATTAATATTTAATCCGGAATTTCTCATCATCCAGTTATCTGATATTGCCAATCTGTTGGATTCCACCTTTGCGGCAACGAACTTTGTCGATGTATTTGGTGATCAAACATTATCCCTTCAAGTCCCATTGATTATGGTCGGTGTGGCGGCATCACTATCTAGTGTTTTTGGTATTTGGATTCTTGGTCAACTTCGAGGTGTATTACTGGATGTAAACGAAAAACAACCCTTCAGTGACAATAATGCGAAACGTTTGTTTAATATTAGCTATGGTCTTATTGGTTTAAGTTTCGTTAGCCCATTACTTCAAAGTTTGGTTGTTTGGAGTGTCGTACGTCAGCTTGAAGGGACATTCCGAGATGGATTTTCCTATAGTATTAACTTGGGCTTACTCTTTATGGCAGCACTTTTATATATCCTTTCTCATATCTTTAGTTATGGTGCTCACTTACAAGAAGAAGTGGATGGTACGGTGTGATGGGAATTATTGTACGATTAGACCGTGTCTTAGCAGACCGTAAAATGCAACTTCAAGAACTCAGTGATAAGGTCGGCGTCAACTTAGCCAATCTTTCAAACCTCAAAACTGGAAAAGTTAAAGCAATTCGCTTTTCCACCTTAGAAGCAATTTGTGAAGCATTGGATTGCCAACCTAGTGACCTCTTAGAATATCAATCGAAGAAGTAAATCTCCTTTTTAAGAAAGACAGCGTGCCAGCGCTGTTTTTCTTTTTATTCTAAATACGCTACAATAAAACAATTTTAGGAGGAATCCGATGAAACAAATCGTTAATGACACCTTTTACCGCTTTCAATTCTTATCTCGCCTTCAAGCGTCGCCCAGCGAAAAACGCTATGGGTTTGTGGTTGCAAAGCCCAATAAGAAAGACAACATCTATGATCACTCCTTATATGTAGCTAAAGACAAACCAGTGTCCGTTCTAGAGTTAGGGACGCAAGCGGACTATCTCTTTGTCAGTGATAGTGAGGTCTTGGTTAAAGTAGATCCAAATAAAAAACGCCGTGAAAAAGACCAAAAAGAACGACGTACCCGGTTATCTTTATTTCATGTCGAAACCAAAAAACTAGAAGTCGTAGGAAGAGTTCCCATTCCGATTTCGTTTGAGCTTCGGCTAAGTGAAAGAAAAGTGGTTGTCTCGAGTGTATTAAAAGAAGCGGATCATATTTTATATGAAGGCACGACAAGTGAGCGACGTAAATATTTGAAAGACG
>CBFHOU010000085.1:0-1546 GCA_965657695.1 Bacillota bacterium
CCTGATTCCGAAAAAGAATGCGAAGATATCGGTGAAGCTAACGATCAATGCCAAATAAACAAGTAGTGTAAATGAGACGATATCGGAGTATACAATACTACCCGATCCAATCCCAAGTCCTAATAACAAGTACAAATAGTGGGTAATGATATTCACTTCAGCATCTTTGATGACGGAATAAATACTTAAGATTAAGAAGACCCCAACCAATGATAAATAAACCCAGTTAAGCCAGGTAGGAAACTGGTCCGCAAACAATATAATCGAACTATAGATAAGCGGCGTTAGAAGAAAAAACACCCATGGTGTTTTTACGATTCGCCGATATTCTTCTAAGGCTATAAGTACAACCACAAATCCTACCGCCATTAAATATCTCTTATCAGAGATAAATACAGGTGGAACAAACATTGCAGTTATGATGAGCCCACTTATCACTCGCTGAAGCATGAAACTCCTTATAAACCGCCGTACCGGCGGCTTCTTTCATTATACTCTTCAATCGATTCAAGTAAACGTGACGGTGTAAAGTCTGGCCAATAATCATTTACGAACAAAAGCTCGGCATAGGCAGATTGCCACAATAAGAAATTAGATAAACGCTTTTCGCCAGAAGTTCGAATCAACAAATCAATCGGAGGTACTGGTAATTTCTGGTCGATATACGCTTCAGTAATGACTTCGTTACTACTTCTAGCCTCTTCGAGGACACGAACAAGCTCATCCTTTGATCCATAATCATAGGCTATATAGGCTGTGAATGGTTGAAACATGGAGGTTTCTTTTTCAATTTCTTCAATGGCTCTTAATGTAGCGGGTGGGATGCGGTCACGTCGTCCAATAAATTGAACTTTAATCTGACTGTTTAATAGTTCTTGTTTTCTTGCGTTATATAAATCAATCGGAACCTTCATTAGGAATTCAACTTCCGCTTGAGGACGCTTCCAGTTTTCTGTGGAAAAGGCGTAACACGTTGCACTGGTTAGACCTATCTTCTTACATTCTTTAAGGATTTCAACAAGATTATCAAAACCGGCCTTGTGACCTTCTTTTCTTGATAAACCTTTACTTGTAGCCCAACGGCCATTTCCATCCATGATGAAGGCAATGTGTTTCATATGCATAAAAGGTTGCCGTGGCAACCTTTAGTTTCCTCTCACTTCTTTTTGTTTCTTGGTGGCTAAATCTTCAATAAGAAGACCTTTTTTCTTTACGATATCTTCGAGTTCCTCTTTCATTGATTCGAGCATATCTTCAGAAATTCCAGGTTCTTTATCATGTGCTTCAATCGCTTTACGAGCCGCATTTCGAAGCGTACGTATGTGTGTTTTAACGACTTCTTTTTCTTTATCGATTTCTTTGACGATTTCTTTACGAGTATCTTGGGTTAATGGAGGAATACTTAAGATAATTTTATCCCCGGTATTATTGGGCGTAATGCCTAAGTTAGAGGCAAAGATTGCTTTCGTAATCGCATCTAAGGTTGATTTATCGAAAGGAATGATAATTAAGCTATCGGTTTCCACTTTGATTGAAGCAATTTGAT
>CBFHOU010000086.1:0-1541 GCA_965657695.1 Bacillota bacterium
AAGATTTCTACCACATCCCCACGGACACGAAAAGATCCCCTGGTAAACTCAATCGAGCTGCGAACGTAATAGTTTTTTACCAACTTTTGAAGAAGTTCATCACGGTCCATCATCTCGCCCGCTCTGAGTGTAATCATGCGTGCTTTATAATCATCCGGGTCCCCAATTCCATAAATACAAGAAACAGACGCCACGACAATCGTGTCGCGTCGTTCTAGAATGGAGGCAGTCGCTGCGTGCCGCATTTCATCGATTTCATCATTAATGGACGAATCTTTTTCGATATACGTATCCGTACGTGCCACATACGCTTCTGGCTGATAATAATCATAATAGGAAATAAAATACTCAACTCGGTTATCCGGGAAAAATTCTTTAAACTCATTATATAATTGCCCAGCTAATGTCTTGTTATGAGCTAACACCAAAACGGGTCGATCCAGATGTTGGATGACGTTGGATATGGTAAAGGTTTTTCCGGTTCCGGTTGCACCAAGTAACGTATGGGATTTTTGCCCTTTTTTAATCCCTTCCACTAACTCTTGGATGGCCTTGGGTTGATCGCCGGTAGGTTGGTAACTACTTTTGAGTTTATACATATGTCCTATTATACACTGCAAAAAAAGGGGCTACGAGTTCCATTCTCGTAGCCACGCTTCATTGTCTTTAAATTTAATGATTTGCATTGTGTTGGTTTGTGATGAGGTATGCCCCAGTGGTAGTCCCGCGGTTACAATTACTCGGTCTGCCCCGTTGGCACGTAGAATCGTTTTATAACGCATCACGTGTTCAATCCCCTTTGCCACAGCCTTTTCAAAGTTTTCCAACTCACGGTCTAACACATATGCATATACACCGTAATTCAAAGCAACTTTTCGAGCAATGGCTTTCGATTTCACCAAGGCAAGGATAGGAACAGCTATGCGATATTGACTCATCAATTTTGCGGTATACCCCGTGTTTGACAAACTAATAATGGCCGCCACTGGTAAATCTTTGGCCGCATGAGCAACCGCATTACCTATCGCTCGTGCATTCTTGTTATTAATTGTTTTTTGACTGACACGACGAATCATTTTATCGATGTTCATGCTGGGTTCGATGGTCGCAGCCACTTTTGTCATCACTTCGACGACTTTGACAGGATGCTTCCCAATTGCGGTTTCTCCCGACAACATAATTGCATCCGTACCATCCAAGACTGCATTCGCAATATCTGATACTTCAGCTCTGGTTGGGGTTACATTTTCAATCATCGATTCAAGCATTTGGGTTGCGGTGATGACAATTTTACGCTGAATGTGGGCTTTCTCGATCATTTGACGTTGAATGAGTGGCACTTGTTCGACGTTAAGTTCAACTCCTAAATCGCCACGAGCAACCATGACTCCGTCCGCTGATTCAATAATTTCATCTAAGTGATTTAAGCCTGTACGGTTTTCAATTTTTGCAATGATTTGAATGCGGTCATTTTGGTGTTCGGCAAGAATTGCTCGAATCGCTTCAACATCTTCTTTGGTTCTTGTGAAGCTTGCCGCAAT
>CBFHOU010000087.1:0-1385 GCA_965657695.1 Bacillota bacterium
GACGTCTTTATTACGCTTTTTAACAAAGGACTTATTTATCAAGGGGAACGAATCATCCACTGGGACCCCGAAGCCAAGACTGCCTTGTCCAACATAGAAGTGGAGTATTTGGAAGTCCAAGGAGCCTTATATCACTTTACCTATCCGTTAACCGATGGCTCAGGTCATATTGAAATCGCCACCACTCGTCCAGAAACGATGTTTGGCGATACCGCGATCATGGTTCATCCGAAGGATAAACGCTATTCTTCGTTTGTTGGTAAAACGGTCTTTATCCCAGGAACCACTCGAGAGATCCCGATTATTACCGATGAGTATGTTGAGATGGAGTTTGGAACCGGGGCCGTCAAAGTTACACCGGCCCATGACCCCAATGACTTTATCATCGGGACCAAATATGACTTAGACATGCCGCTTTGTATGAATGAAGATGGCACGATGAATGAGCTTGCTGGTAAATATAACGGCCAAGACCGCTTTGTTTGTCGTAAACAATTAGTCAAAGACTTACAAGAACTCGGGCTCTGTCCTGAGGTTGAAGAATATACCCACTCAGTGGGTCACTCTGAACGAACCGGGGCACCGGTTGAACCACGACTGTCCAAGCAATGGTTTGTGAAAATGCAACCTCTCGCGGATGCAGCGATCAACCAACAAACATCCAAAGATAAAGTTCACTTTACGCCGGATCGTTTTGAGAACACCTTTATGCGTTGGATGGAAGACATTCAAGACTGGTGTATTTCAAGACAGTTATGGTGGGGTCACCGCATTCCTGCCTGGTATAAAGAGGGTGAAGTTAAAGTTCAAATTGAATCCCCTGGAGCGGACTGGGTCCAAGATGAAGATGTGTTAGATACCTGGTTTTCAAGTGCTTTATGGCCGTTTTCAACCTTAGGATGGCCCGAAGACTCAGAGGACTTCAATCGTTATTACCCCACAGATGTCTTAGTGACGGGGTATGACATTATCTTTTTCTGGGTGGCAAGAATGATGTTTCAGGCCAAAGAGTTTACGGGAACAATTCCCTTTCATAACGCGGTCATCCATGGTCTAATTCGGGATGAACAAGGCCGTAAAATGAGCAAGTCATTGGGGAACGGGATTGACCCGATGGATGTGATTGAAGAGTACGGAGCTGATACGCTGCGCCATATGCTAACAACGTCCTCAACGCCTGGCCAAGACTTACGCTTCATGAAAGAAAAAGTCGATGCCAGTTGGAACTTAATGAATAAAGTGTGGAACATGGCCCGCTTTGTCTTATTAAATGTGGATGCTCGTCATGAGATGGATCTTTCTAGCCTTGATCCGATTGATACGTGGGTCCTTGCTAAATACAACACAATGTTAGAAACCGTGGACAAGATGTTTGATCGCTTCGA
>CBFHOU010000088.1:0-1347 GCA_965657695.1 Bacillota bacterium
CAGTAATTTGTAATGAATCCCTGCCACAAGCAATGATGATTCCATCCTCTGAAACTGATAAGACTTCACCAGCTTCACCGGAATGATTAGTCGTTGAAACTTCAAAGACTTTTATTTCTTGATTATCGATCATAAACCGGCATCCTGGTTCATCTGCGAAGGCTCGAACTTGATTTACAATCACTGAAGCTGATTGACTAAAATCGATATACCCATCTTCTTTCGAGAGTTTAGGGGCAAAACTAACTTTTGAGATGTCTTGTTGAATCGGTGGATATGTTTCGAATTGGTTTAAAAACGGGTTAATAGTTTGTGACGCTAGAACTGCTAAATGATCCATCAAGTCTCTAGTGGTCCAAGTGGGGTCAATGGATAAGCGTTCTTGATGGTAATAATCCCCAGCATCCATTTCTTTGACCATTTCCATGTAGGTAATTCCCGTCTCTTGATCTCCATTTCGGATTGCTTGATGAATCGGGGAGGCACCTCGGTATGTAGGAAGTAAGGAGGCATGAACATTAATCGCTTTTTTCTTTGGGTATTGTAAGAGTTTGGTTGGGACAAATTGTCCAAAGCTTGCAGTGACAATAAAATCACATTCATAGGATGTTATCTCATCAATAGCGTCTTTCAGACGCTGTGGTTTAATCAGCGGTAATTGATTTGATTTAGCAAACTCAGAAACTAAGGATGGAGTCAGTACTTTTTTACGTCCCACTTCTTTATCGGGCTGTGTCACGACCAAAACCACTTCATGCGCTGCATGGAGTGCTTTGAGTACTTCGAGTGAAAACGATGCAGTCCCCATAAAGATGATTTTCATACTTAGCCTATATAACTCGGAGTTCGATCTATCGTTAACTCCACGTGATCCGAGACCAAACCTAATAACGTTTCATATAGGTTTAAAAGTCCTGTTTCGCGCTTATATTTTAGCACAAGCTGAACCCGGTACTTGGTCTTGATTCGGCTAATCGTAGGGACGGTTGGTCCAAGTAAAATAGCCTGTGGTGAGAGTTGTTTTTTTAACCAGCCTTTAATTTTGTCGGCCTCTTGAAACAGAGCTTTCATCTCACTTCCTTGAAGAAGTAAGAGTTCCACATAGTAGTAAGGAACATAACCTGCGAGTTTACGGTACTTCATTTCATGTGTATAAAACCAATCATAGTCATGGTAAACCGACTGGATAGCATAATGATTAGGATTTAATGTTTGCACATACACCTTACCTTGAAGATGATGGCGACCAGCCCGGCCGGCCACTTGAGTAATGAGTTGATAGGTTCTCTCAGCAGAATGATAATCCGGTAAATGAAGCAAGCTATCAATTTCCAGCACCCCAACTAC
>CBFHOU010000089.1:0-1341 GCA_965657695.1 Bacillota bacterium
CTCATGGGCTAATGTTTACGGATATTCTTTTTTCCTTGTATGAGATAACTACTGAAGAAAAATACTTAGATTATGCCGTGTTTTTGATTGACGATTATAATTTGTTTACTCAATCTGAAGAAGACATAAAATATAAGAATTTAGATGATAAAACATATCGATTTACAGGTCATGGTGTCCATACGTATGAACATTTACGTGCCATTGCGATTAAAGCATTTAAGGATAAAAAATCATCACATTATATAAATAAGTATTTTGAGAAACTAGATAATGTTTTGTCGCCGAGTGGAGGACCAATCGGGGATGAATGGATTGCTAAAAACATAGTTGACAGTTCGATGCATGGATACGAATTTTGTAGTATCCATGAGTTAATGGATTCACTGCTATTCATTTCTGACTTAGGTCTTAGAAATGAATTTGCTCTTGCCGAAAAGATATTTAAAAACGCACATTACGGAGCAAAACATCATAACCATACAATTGCTTATCTTAAAAGTGACAACTCCTATGAAATGACGGGGAAATTCCAATATGAGCAACCTCACTCATTACACAATATTCAAACAAGATATAAGTACTCCCCAACACATCAAGACGCAGCGGTATGTTGTGTACCTAATTCAGTGAGAATCACCCCATACTATATTGAAAATGCAATTTCAATTGAAGAAAGTACTGTATTTATAAATTATATTATTCCAATAGAAGTTACACTAAAGCTAAAAAATAAGGAATATTTTCTTACCATAAAACAAGATTCCATGTACTCTAACTTCAAAATAGAAACCAACTTAGGAAATCATCTAGTCGATAGATCCTCACATGAATTTAACATTGAAGTCCAGCAGGATAAACTTGGCCGCTACTATTTTTCAAGAAATAACGTTATATATGCTTATAACATAGAAAAAACGGAACAAATTATTAAAGACTATGCGTTTAATCTACATGATTTACATATCCTTCCACAAAAACCGTTTGAACCTTTACTGTTAAAAAATTTGAATCATCAATTTATAGATGAGGATGTTCCCAAAATTTTAGTTACGTCAAACATCGGTGAAATATATTTAGAACCGATAGGAGAAACAGTTTTAAGACAAGTAACTTTTAAACAATCAGAACAATAAGATAAAAGTCTCATTATGCTTTATCAATAAAAAAAGACCACCTAAGAGGTGATCACGTGAAAGGCCTAAGTTGGTGACCCGTACGAGCTCTGTTAATTATCCGTGAGAGTCAAGTAACCATTGTTTATTTATAGACGAATTTGTTAAAGGTTTCTAAGTATCAGACTATATGGATTGAACTTATCTCTTAAATTCCACTTTCTTT
>CBFHOU010000090.1:0-1330 GCA_965657695.1 Bacillota bacterium
TGAAGAAGACCCACGCTATATCTTGAAAAAGAACCTTAAGAAAATGGAGGCGATGGGGTTTTCTAAGTTCCACCTTGGTGTGGAGCCGGAGTTTTTCCTTTTTCAAACTGAAGGCGAAGATATTTTACTAGAGCCTAGTGATGACGGAGGATATTTTGATCTTGCTCCGGTGGACCAATCAGAAGACTGTCGCCGTGATATCGTCCTTGAATTAGAAAATCTTGGCTTTATGATCGAAGCGGCTCACCACGAGGTGGCTGAAGGACAAAGTGAAATTAACTTCCGATTTGCGAATGCGCTAGAAGCTGCAGACAATTTACAACAGTTTAAATTGGTGGTTAAAAATGTCGCACGTCGCCACGGCTTACATGCTACATTCATGGCAAAACCTGTCTTTGGAATTAATGGGTCTGGGATGCATACGAACTGTAGTTTAAGTGATAAAGACGGCAACAATGCCTTCTATGATGAAAAAGACCCAATGGGCCTTTCCAAAGTATGCCGTCAGTTCATTGGTGGAGTACTTGCAAATGCGGCTGGGTTTACAGCGATTACAAACCCAACGGTCAATTCATATAAACGTATCGTACCTGGATATGAAGCGCCGGTGTACTTATCATGGAGTGATGCGAACCGAAGCGCGTTAATTCGAATTCCAGCCAAACGCGGGAAAGCAACTCGAATAGAATTACGTAGTGTCGACCCAACTGCCAACCCGTACTTAGCGTTCAGCGCTATATTAGCATCGGGACTATCGGGAATGGAACAAGGGATTACTCCTCCTGAACCGATGTACGCCAATCTCTATGCAATGAACAAAGAGGAACGCGAAGCCAATGGTATTGAGACGTTACCTGAAAACTTAAAAGAAGCACTATACGCACTCAAGAAAAACAAACTCATGAGTGAAGCGATTGGCAAACCACTTCTTAGCAAATACTTGGAACTAAAATACCAAGAGTGGGATGAATATCGTACTCAAGTCACTGAATGGGAACTTAATAAATATCTACGTAAGTTTTAAGAATAAAAGTCTCCATCAGGAGACTTTTATTCTGGTTTGGGTCCGTAGGATTGATAAAACGTTGTTTTAATCGGTCCATTAAACAGGACTCTTTTTTTATGGATCGTTCGTGGAATTAATGTTTCGAGACTTGGATGAGGGGTTAAGACGTATACACTTGCGGTGTATGTTTTTGCAATCTTTTCACCCCATCTTTTTACAATATCATTGGCCTGTTTTTGTGTATTGAGTCGCTCGCCGTAAGGCGGATTGGTGATTATAACAGGATAATTGTTTTCAGGGATAGTTGTTGTTGCATCTTCCACA
>CBFHOU010000091.1:0-1301 GCA_965657695.1 Bacillota bacterium
AGCATCCTGACCATACGAAACGGTCTGAGTTTCAATGATATTATCCGAAAAATCAAAGAAGCGAACGGTAAACTCTTCGGCAGTAAAGACTGCTTGTAGTGTTAGATTCGAAGTTACATTACTGCAAGGTTTGTTCCATCCCTCAAACGTATGACCTTCTTTGATCGGCGTCATCCCAATACAAGATTGGCCGTGAGCTAAAAGTTCTTCATCGAGTAATGTAGGTCCATCCATGTAGTAGACCTCATACATTGCTGTTTCCAAGACCGGATGGATATGCAGATTGCTACGAACTTGCTCAACCATTCCGTCCCAATAGGATAATTGTTGTCCGGTTGGGGGTTGATAGATTGGAGGCTCTACAGATAAGCCATAATCGACCATTTGAGTGGATAGGATTTGTCCGGTCTCATCATAAAATGTGACAAGATGTTGCTGTACACTCCAGGTGGCTCGAACATCGAGCACAGATATGACCGCACTAAAGTCTTGATCCCACCCACTAAAGACATAACCTTCTTTATTTATTACCGGGGCAATCGCCGGTGTTCCATGATCAACATTCATTTCTTTTTGTAATGTATTGCCGTCATAAAATCGAACGACATATTGAATCGTTTGATACACGGGAGTTACCGTCAAATCACTTGTGACACGCGATGTATCGATACTCCAACGAATAAAGGTCTTCCCAGGGATTGAAGGGGGACTTGGAGGGACAGCAGACCCATTCGGATTTACGGTCACTGACGATAACACCTGATTATCAATATCCACAAAGGTCACTTGATACGACAAGGCTTGATACTGCGCCATGGTGGTTACATCTTGGGTTATGTTGCTATAGGAATGACTCCAACCAACAAACTCATATCCCGGGCGGGCTGTTACACTAGGAGGAGTGGCGCTCTCGCCCGCCCCGACATATTCAGTTTTCAGCGTTGTTCCGTTGTAATCAAGAAATGTTACTTGATTGGTTTTTTCCCATACCGCATACACACTTGTATTACTTTGAATGTTCGTAAAACCACGGTCCCATCCAATAAACGTATGTCCAACTTTGGTCGGCGTTAATGGAGCGGATGCCGATTGTCCCTTACGTACCGATTGAGATTTTAAAGATGTGGAATCGTTATAAAATGTCACATTGTAGTAGACGAAGTAATGCGCGTAGTTATAAGGATTCTTTAAGCACTCCGTATAATGCGTATGCGACATATACGGCAAGATAAAGTACTCACAGTCTCGGTAGTCATACGCCTCGACTTTCGGCGTAAACGAAAAGAATAAAAAAATAAAAA
>CBFHOU010000092.1:0-1276 GCA_965657695.1 Bacillota bacterium
CCAAAACGTGTTTTATACAAAACAATATAACTCACAATAAAAATCACCGCGCCAATGTAGGTCGAGATAAACGCTTGTTCAAAAAACATGGGTCCGATGATTGGAATGTCAGACAAGAATGGGACTTCGGCAATTTTATAACTTTGCCCAAGGTTAATTTGACGCGTTCCTTCTGCCCCGTACGTACGAGCCATAAAGATTGCAAAGGCAGGAGCAAATAGATTTAATGCCGTAGCAGAAATGATTTGATCGGACTTCATGTTAATGGAGGCAAAGGCATGAAGCAGTGAATAGACCACGCCAACGACAGCCCCAGTGAACATTGCAATTAAAACAATCCACTGCGCTGGTACATCTAGTCCCTCTAAGGTCAGCATCATCGCTGCCCCAACAAAGCCACCCATCAACATAATGCCTTCCATGGCAATGTTAATCACACCACTGCGCTCAGCAAATAACGCGCCAAACGCGACAAGGGCTAACGGAATCAAGGAAGCGAGTGCTAATTGAAAGATGAAATAAAAGATATCCATTTACTTTTCCTCCATTCGCTTAAAGAAGGTGGTAATGATAATGCGTAAGACTAAGCTTAATGCTGCGAGGTAAATGATGACAGAAATAATAATATCGATGATTTCAATTCGAAAACTCAAAATTTGTAAGTATTGTCCCCCGACTTTCAAACTGGAAAAAAATAATCCAGCTAACCCAACGCCGATGGGCGACCCGAGTCCAAGTAACGCAATCGCAATCCCATCAAATCCTTGCGTCAAGATAACTTGCACGGGATCTAAATTACGACCTGTGAGCAAAAATAAACTTGCTCCCCCTAAGCCGGCTAACGCGCCTGAAATGCTCATCGATAAAATAATATTGCGCCGACTGTTCATTCCTGCATAACGGGCGGCTTCTCGGTTAAAGCCAACCGCCTTGAGCTCATACCCAAACACGGTTTTGTTGAGAATGATATGAATCACAACAATCGCAAGGATTGCAATAAAGAAACTACCATTCGCCTGTGTACTACGAATCCCATCCGTTAACAATCGGTCCAGTCCCATTTTGGGAATGGTCGCACTTTCTGCCACATTAAAAGCTTTGGCGGTTAACGTATTGAGTAAATATCGATTGATTAACAAGGAGTTTACGAACATTGCAACATAATTAAGCATAATCGAAGCAACGACTTCGTTTACATTAAACCACGCCTTCAAAGCCCCTGGGATAAATCCCCATAAACCCCCTGCAATAAACGCAGCAAGGATTGCAGCCACCC
>CBFHOU010000093.1:0-1264 GCA_965657695.1 Bacillota bacterium
CACAAATAACGATAAGAATAACGTGACTTTATATTTTCGTATGGCTAAATTAGCTAATTGGTTCATACAGTACCTCTTCTTTAAATTTTACACTTGTAACACTTACTGTCATATCTTATGATGTTAGTAGACATACTTCAAGAAAAATGACTTTATTTGACCTAACTTATACAGCTATCGTAAGGATGTAACAGATGCGAACCAAACAAATTGAAGAATCGAAGACCTTCATCACCAATGCCTTCTTTAATCTGCTAGAAAAAGAAGAGTACGATACAATCTCGATGTCGCAAATCGCCGAACATGCAGGGGTCTCTCGCATGACCTTATATCGTTACTACAGTGATAAGTCGATGATTATCCGTGGATATTTTGAAGCGGTGATTCAACAACTCCTGGGTCACTTAGAAACGTTAGAATCCGTGAACTTTGCCCAAGTCATTCTAGAACGTAATCGGCTCATTTATCATGACCCGAAAATCCGTCAAGCCTTCCGGCATGACATCGTCGAAGAACTGCTGCGCGATGTGATTGATGCGGAGCGAGACGGATTTAGTAAGTTTATGCCTAAACCCAAAGGACTAGCAAAACTAATTGAGCCCTTTGTCTTAGGTGGGATCGCCAACATTACCAAGACATGGGTCAAAGGCGGGATGAAAAAAACCCCCGAAGATTTAACGAATGAAATATTAACGCTTTTAACCCCGTTTCAACGAATGGAGTAACACATGAAAAAACAACGACGTTTATGGCACATCATTCGCACCACCAAAGTCATTGAAGAACTCACTGGATTATTTGTTTTAATGATGATCGTGTCGATCATTTTAAACCGGGTTGAACCTGGCATCACCAATTTTGGGGATGCCTTATGGTTTAGCTTTTCTGTGGTCACCACGATAGGCTTTGGTGATATTGTAGTGGTTACGGTCCTTGGCCGATTACTGAGTATGTTACTTGGTCTATATGGGATTTTCTTAGTCGCCATTATTACTAGTGTTGTTGTTAACTACTATCAAAGCACTCAAGTAGATTCTAAGGATTAACTAATGAAATTAACCCCAGATCAAATCAAACACTACTATAGTCGAAAAACGAAACCACAAATTATCGATATTCCAGTCATGAAATTCATCACGATTGAAGGCCAAGGAAATCCCAACAAACATGGCTTTGCGGATGATGTATCCGCATTATATGCGATTACGTATCCGATTAAGATGTCATACAAACGACCCAGTACGCCGAAGGGGTATTATGAGTA
>CBFHOU010000094.1:0-1224 GCA_965657695.1 Bacillota bacterium
AACCGAAGTTACAAATCAAAGGGTTGCAAGTCAATGTTGAAGACAAGCAAATCTTAAAAGGCGTTGATCTCATGATTTCTGGGGCGTTAGCAGGCCTTGGTGGGGTTATCTTTGTGGTTAGTTTTGCGAACAACTTTAACTCGACGGTCAATGGCTTTGGTTTTCTAGCGATTGCCGTATTAATCTTTGGTCAGTGGAAACCATCTCGAATTTTACTTGCGGCTAGTTTCTTTGGCTTAATGCGAGTGATTTCCAGTGCCTACGATGCGATTCCTGTGTTAAATACGTTAGGCATTCCACGGGAAATTTATTCAATCATCCCGTATATTGCAACACTATTGGTCTTAGCGTTTGTCTCGAAAAAATCAGTCGCACCACGGGCTGCAGGTCAACCGTACGATGCCGGAAAACGGTAGTTCAAGCGTAATAGTTATGATATAGTCGTGTTGGGAGAATGTTCATGAAGAAAAAAACCTTTGCTGTCATTGGACTTGGTTCCTTTGGCCGTAGTATTGCGGACCAATTACTACTCTTAAATGCTGATGTGTTATTAATCGATGGAAGTGAACGTAAGATTGCCGCCTTTGCTGATCGAGCTAGTAATGCAGTGATTTGTGATGCCACCGATGAGAAAGCATTAATTGATGCGGGAATTAAAAGCGTCGATCATGCGATTGTATGTATCGGAAATGATATCCAAGCCAGTATTTTATGTTCGTTAATCTTAAAAGATTTAAATATTCCAATCATTACCGTGAAAGCCCAAAATGAATATCACCAAAAAGTCGTAGAACGTCTCGGAGTCACCGAGGTGTTACGCCCGGAAACCGAAATGGGTCGACGCTTAGCAAAACGAATTATTCGTGATACTATTATTGAAATTTTTGAGTTAACAAGTGAGTATTCGTATGCTGAAGTCACATTACCTCCGAGTTTTGTTGGTAAAACCATCATGGACTTAAACGTACGTCAATCCTATAATGTCAACATTGTTGCAGTACGACGTGGTGAAGAGATTATTATCCCGGATCCACTGCAGCCATTTGAAGAAAAAGACCAGCTGTTACTCGTTGGGACAAATGCAGCAATCTCGAAACTATAAGGTCACGTTTGTGACCTTTTTTAATCCCCTAAATTTTGATACCATCAGCATGAGGTTACTATGAAAATACGTCCAGTTAAGATTACCCATCAAGCAACAATTCATCCCATTGCTAGTGTCAT
>CBFHOU010000095.1:0-1209 GCA_965657695.1 Bacillota bacterium
CGTGTCTTTATCCATACGAAGGATGGAGACGTCAGGAAATAATTCTTGAACATGAGCCTCTAATTGCTCCGTGCCTAAGCCTTCATATTGAAGATGCTCGGACCCACATTCGCTGCATGTGGTCATTGGGGCCGTCTGATACCCACAGTAATGACATTGAAGTTTTTGCTTTTTATGATGGTACGTTAATGAAACATCACAGTCTTTACATTTAGGAACAAAGCCGCAGGACTCACAAATGACATAATTGTGATAACCACGTCGATTCAGTAACAAGATAACTTGTTCTTTTTTGGCAAGACTATAAGACATCGCTTGAAGAAGTTCGCTCGATATCACCGATGTTTGATCGGTCATATCAATGACTTGAACCTCAGGCATTGTACTAGTGACGCGCTCGGGTAAATGATGGTACGTATAGACTTCTTTCATTGCTCTAGCATACGTTTCGACACTAGGGGTGGCAGTACCTAAAATCAAAACACTTTGATGCGTCTTTTGACGAAGTTTAACCACTTCCCTAGCATGATAGCGAGGCGTTTCTTCTTGCTTGTACGATGAATCATGTTCCTCATCCACAATAATGACCCCGATATTATCAAGCGGAGCAAAAACGGCGGAACGAGCTCCGACCACAACACGGACTTCACCTCGAATGATCTTTCGCCATTCATCATAGCGTTCACCAATTGATAATCCAGAGTGTAGTATTGCTACTTGATCAGAGAAACGTCCAACGAGACGGGCAACCGTTTGATAGGTGAGTGATATCTCAGGGACTAAATATAAGGCATTACGACCTTGTTGTAGTGTTTGTTCAATCGCGGATAAATAGACTTCTGTTTTTCCAGACCCCGTCACCCCATGCAGTAAATGAATCCCTGGTTGTAAGGACGTTGTTACGGCTTCTTGTGCCGGGGTTAAGGTGACTCGTTTTGGATTTGGGGTGAGTTCAATATCACGGTAGGTTTCAAGAACTTGCTCCCCAATGACTTTGTTTTTGAGTAAGGTCTTATAAGCACTTGCACCTGCTATTTTGCGTAGTTCTGTCGCATCCGTTTGGGTTGATACATGTTGTAACAAGGTCTTTTGAGCGTTTGAGGTTGGTTGATAGGTATCGTCTAACAAGCGAACCACTGTTTTTGTCTTTTTACTTGCGGCTTGTTTTAACTCAAAGTGAATCTGGAGTTCTCCTGCTTTAGATTGATC
>CBFHOU010000096.1:0-1160 GCA_965657695.1 Bacillota bacterium
TACTCTTTTAGCGTTGCAATTCAAGGAGAATTCATGAAAGTTACCCAAGAAAAATTAGCCAACTCAATGGTCAAATTAACCATTGAAGTGGACGCTGACATGTTCAACCACGGCCTCGACCACGCCTTTGAACATGAAGTCAAAGAGGTCGAAGTCAAAGGCTTTCGTAAAGGCAAAGTGCCACGAGCAACCTTTGAAAAAATGTTTGGTGTCGAGCGTTTATATGAACGTGCTGTCAACCATGTGATTGGCCATTCATACGGTGAAGCGTTGGAGCAAGCCGGAATAGATCCGGTGGCTCAACCCCGTTTGGATATTCAATGGGAAAGCTTAGGTAAAGACAAGCCCATGACCTACACTGCCGAAGTGGCGGTAAAACCAGAAGTCGTCTTAGGTGATGTCGAAGGGATTAAAGTCATTCAAGTCGACACTGCCATCTTAGATTCAGACGTTGATGCAGAACTTGATCACCGTCTAAGTCATAAATCTGAATTGGTTGAAAAGAAAACGAAAACCTTAGAATCAGGAGATACTGCAATCTTTGATTTTGCCGGTTATTTAGACGGAGAAGCCTTTGAAGGCGGAACCGCTGAAAACTATCAACTTGAAGTGGGATCTGGGCAGTTTATTCCTGGCTTTGAAGACCAAATGATTGGTATGAAAATAAGTGAATCCAAAGACATCAATGTGACCTTCCCGGATGAATATCAAGCGGAGCATTTAGCGGGTAAAGCGGTAGTCTTCAAAGTAACGCTTCACGAGCTAAAAACAAAAAAAGTCCCAAAACTTACGAAAGAATTGATTAAAGAGATTGGGAAAGACGCGGAAACCAAAGATCAACTCGTTGCTGAAATCCGTCAAGAACTCGAAGAGAAAGCGTCGAGTGAAGAAAAGAACAAGCTCATTGACACCGTGGTTCGTAAAGCCGCAGAAACCTCACAAGTGGATATTCCTCATGATATGATTCATGAACAAATGGACCGCATGATGGAGGATTTAAAAAATCAAGCCAAACAATACAACATCGAAGTCGAACAATGGTTAATGTTCCAAGGTACGACCTTAGAACAATATCAATCGACATTGCATCAACGTGCTGAAGATAACATTCGTTATACCTTAGTCCTAGAGGCAATTGCGGACTCGCGTAACCTTACGCC
>CBFHOU010000097.1:0-1125 GCA_965657695.1 Bacillota bacterium
TACCGATATAGTTACAGTCTTCTATTTTTCATGTAAATAAGCCATTAAAAGTTACAAAAAACCTTTATGTAAGTTTTTATAATTTTGAAGAAAGTAAATAGGTGTCTTCCGCAATAACGAGTTCCTCGTTGGTAGGGATGACATAAACCGGGATTTTTGAGTTACTGGAGGAAATTCTACGTTCTTCCCCACGAACAAGGTTTTTCTCTTCGTCCAGCTCGATTCCTAGATAAGCTAGTCGGTTCGCTACATCAGCACGTAGCCGAGGTGCATTTTCACCGAGTCCTGCCGTAAAGCATATCGCATCGGCACCGCCCATGTAGACAACATATTGTGCAATAATATCCGCAATGGCTTTGCCTTGAAGACTCATGGAAAGATTCGCACGTTCACTGCCTTCGGCACCAGCTTTCTCAACATCGCGGTTATCGGACGAAACACCCGAAACACCTAAGAGTCCAGAGGCTTTATTTAATTGATCTACAACTTGAGTCACACTTGACGAGGACTTTTCCATGACAAACGGAATGATCGCCGGGTCAATATTCCCTGAGCGTGTCCCCATGGGGATTCCTGCTAAAGGTGTAAGTCCCATCGTTGTCTCTACACTTTTTCCTTCTTTCACCGCACATAAACTTGCCCCGTTGCCAATATGGGCCACCACAATATTCACCTCTTGAGGTGATTTGCCTAGTAGCTCAGCCGCACGGCGAGAGACATATAAATGAGAGGTTCCATGAAATCCGTATTTACGAACTTTATACAAGTCATACCATTCGTAGGGTGTTGCATACATATACGCTTCTTCTGGCATGGTTTGGTGAAAAGCGGTATCAAAAACCGCAACTTGGGTTGCATGCGGTAATGCATCTTGGAATGCTTTAATTCCAGTTAAGTTCGCTGGGTTATGTAGGGGAGCCAAATCACTGACTTGCTTGATCGCTGTGATAGTCTCAGGTGTAATCACAACAGAGGCAGCAAAGGCTTCTCCTCCATGGACCACACGGTGACCTACTCCAGTAATCTCATCTAACGATTGAAGCACGTCTTGTTTGATTAAACGGTCGAGTAAATCATGAACCGCAACGCCGTGGTCCGGCAATGCAATTTCTTCTTTCGTGGTTG
>CBFHOU010000098.1:0-1091 GCA_965657695.1 Bacillota bacterium
TCCACTTAAATATGCAATGAATGTGACAACACCTTTACTCTTTATCCATTCGGATAAAGACCACCGTTGTCCGATGGAACAAGCCGAACAGTTCCATAGTGTCTTAAAGACCAATGGCGTCGATACACGCTTTATTTGGTTTAAAAATGAGAACCATGAATTATCCAGAAGTGGGAAGCCTCACGCGAGGCTTAAACGCTTGGATGAAATCGAAGCATGGTTCGCGAGGTTTGTATGACATTAGCGCAAATGCGAGATGCCCTTCAACAAGGAGCAGTGACATCCGTTCAATTAGTCGAAGAAGCACTAGAAAAAGCGCAAGAATATAAAGATAAAAATGCGATTGGGGTGTTAAGTCCTTTGGCCTTGGAGCGAGCAAAGAAAATGGACGCCGAGCGAAAGGCTGGCCGCGTCCGCAGTCCGCTACATGGGATTCCCATCGTGATTAAAGATAATCTTTTGTACGATGATGGAACCCCAACCACCGCAAACTCGTACGCGCTTCATGACCTAATTCCTCCGTATAATGCGGACGTCGTTGACCAATTACTTAAAGCTGGAGTTGTGATTCTTGGTAAAGCGAACTTAAGTGAATGGGCGTATTTTATGAGTCGCGAAAAGATGCCAAGTGGCTACGGTTCCATGTATGGACAAGTCAAACATCCCTTCGATGAATCGATGGATCCTCTGGGCTCATCGACAGGAAGTGCGGTGGCGGTTAAATTAGGAATTGTCCCTGGTTCCATCGGCACAGAAACCAACGGTTCGATAATGGCTCCTGCCTATGTCAACCAAGTCGTGGGATTCAAACCTAGTTTTGGTACCGTTTCTCAGGCAGGAATCATTCCGATTTCTCCCACCCAAGACATTGCGGGTCCTTTGGCGAATACAGTCGAAGATTGTGCCTTACTTTATGATGTTATCTCCAATCAATCGTCACCGATTGCAACAAAATTACATCAACCCTTATCCAAGGGTAAAATCGGATTTCTTCACATCAATGGACACATTGATGAGGTATCGGAAATGACTTTAGGCCAGGCGAAAGAGCGTTTTTCAACCTTAGGCCATGAAGTGATTGATTATTACAT
>CBFHOU010000099.1:0-1084 GCA_965657695.1 Bacillota bacterium
GCACTTAATATAAAACGGTCCCGGTTCACCCAAGTAGGTTCTTGGGGATAAACGTTAAGATGGTTCATCCAAAGGGTATGAAATAACGGAGCAGCCCCTAAGACAATGCCTGGATGTCCCGAATTAGCTTGTTGAACTTGAGCAACCCCTAGTGCTTTTAATGCATTTAATGACTTCATAATGGTTTCCTTGTATGATAATGATATTAATTACATCTATTGTACCTTCTTTTAGGAGTTTTTTCTATGAACACCCATCAAGATCTACACATTCAATTAGCCACCACCCCCGATGAAATCATCGACCATTTTGCCTTGCGAAAAACGATCTTCATTGAAGAACAAGGTGTGAGTGAAACATTAGAAATGGACGGCTTAGACGACCAAGCCACCTTAATTATTGCAAAAATGAATCATCAACCAATTGGTTGCGCACGCTACCGACTACTAGAAAACTACATCAAAGTTGAACGGGTCGGGGTCCTAAAAGACTACCGAGGCCAAGGCATCGGTCAAGCAATCATGGCCTTTATCGAACAAGAGATTGCCTCAAGCAGTCCAATCCTAACCATAAAGCTGCATGCACAAGACCATGCGATTTCGTTTTATCATCATTTAGGCTATCAAGACATTGGCGAACCATTTTATGAAGCGGGGATTCTTCATCAAGCAATGATCAAACACATAGAAAAAGCGACCTAAGGGTCGCTTTGTTTTATTATGGAGCGGGTGATGGGAATCGAACCCACGTCATCAGCTTGGAAGGCTGAGGTAATAGCCATTATACGACACCCGCAAGGCAAATACTACTATACCAAATATTTGAGTACTTTTAAAACCCTATTTTACAATTGCATGAAATTTATTGAGATAATGCATCACAAAATCATCATGAAACGGCTCTTCTTTTTCTTTGATTCGTTCTTTTAAATTCGCCATTTCATATTTGATGATTTTACGGATATCTTCCGAATAGCCCATTTCTTTGGCGTTAGCTTGGTATTCAAATTTATCTAAGACTTTAAATTCCATATCCGGAAAGACTTTAATATCTAAATCATAATCAACATATTTTAAGGCTTCTT
>CBFHOU010000100.1:0-1069 GCA_965657695.1 Bacillota bacterium
GTGTTGTTGATGAAAAAGAGTCCAACACGATTGCTGGACTCATGGTGACTCCTTTACGAAAAGCAGAACTCTTTATCGGTAAAAGTTTATTTGGGATTGTTCTTAGCATTGGTCAATTAGCTGCCGTACTTGTGGTCTTAGGCTATACCTATATGGATCCTTTTATGATTGTAGCGATGTTTGTCCCGGCAATTCTATCTGGAATGTTACTCGGCTTTATTATTGGTGCGGTAGCTGCCGATCAAATTGCAGCGCTCGGCTTAATTAAGTTTGGCTTCTTACCGATGATGGTTAGTTTTCTGGGGACGTTATTTATCCCTGAGGGATTTTGGTGGACCTTATACTGGTCACCGTATTTCTTTTTATACCGAATACTAAGCGATATGATGTTAGATATTGCTACATGGAATAGTATTGGCTTAGATATTGGATTAACATTAGCAATTACTGCCCTCTACATTGTTGTCGGTGGAAAAACGGCCTTAAAGGCTTTCTCATAGGAGGAGAAGATGGAAACATTAGGACTCGTATTACTAATTTATGCAGGATTTGTTGCAACCATTGGAGTGACACAAAAACCAGACTCCATGTGGAAGATTGTCAAAATGAAGCTAGGACGTAACCTTCCTGATTCGACGACTAGTATTATATTGTATGTCGTAGCAGCAATTGCAGCAGGGTTTGGTATCTGGTTGATGGTATAAAAAAAGCTAAGCATGCTTAGCTTCTAATTCAATTAAATAGTGATGGGCATCGGCACCACCAAGATAGCCTGTCACTTTTTTTTGCTGACCGACTACACGGTGACACGGAACAACAATCGCAAACTTATTATGATGTAAGGCATTACCGATCGCTTGAGCCGCTTTTGGATTATCAACTTCTTCAGCGAGTTCTTGGTAGGTTTTGGTTTGACCGTATGGAATCTTTAATAAGGCATTGTAGACATCGTATTGAAAGGATGTCCCTTGAAAGGTTAAGGGAATATCAAACTCTTTACGCGTCCCCGCAAAATACTCGTTAATTTGGGTAATCGCCTCTTCAAGACAAGTGTGTTGTTTGCCGGAGG
>CBFHOU010000101.1:0-1069 GCA_965657695.1 Bacillota bacterium
ATCGATATTTGATATACTTGGCTTATGATTAGTGCGCAGCTCTTACAAACCTTTAAGAAAATTAATGACGAGTACTACTACATTATTGAGTACTATCATTTTCAAGTCTTAAAATCGATGATGCCAAGTGAGTTATCGCTTCGTGATACTTACACTCTTTTTGTTATTCAGCAACAACAAAAACTCCAACAAAACACCTCAACAACCATTGCAAAGTTGATTGGGATGTCCAATTCAAGTTTCAGTAATCACTTACGTGTTTTAGAGCGTGTCGGTGTCGTACATCGTTACCG
Source organism: Bacillota bacterium (assembly GCA_965657695.1). Classification (GTDB taxonomy): domain Bacteria; phylum Bacillota_I; class Bacilli_A; order MAG-NZ; family MAG-NZ; genus M30B81. The sequence continues at coordinate 294 of CBFHOU010000101.1, forward strand.
TGATGCCGTCAACCGGAAAATGATGGTTGTAGAATTAACGAAAAAAGGCAAAGATCTACATGCGCATCATATGACCTATTTTAAAGATGTGTTCTTTTATATTCACTCCAAGATTGGTCTTCAAGGCGATGTGAAGTTACTCCAAACCGTCTTACTGATCGCGAACCATATTTCCCCAGAACCGCCATTAACTGCGAAGCTGTATCAGCCTCGCTTATTTATTGATCACCTAGTAAAAGCACTAACTCGTATTTACTTCTACATCTCAGGTGAAGAAAATGAGATGCTAAAAGCCTTACCGGTTCGGTTATCGCTTCGAGAGAGTCGTTTTATGCAAGCCGTATATGAATTCTCCCTACGCCAAGAATCAACACCTACAATCATTGCGAATTACCTAGGCCATCCGATGTCTACAGTGACGAGTTTGGTGAATTCCTTGGAAGACAAAGGCATGCTAGAACGCGTTGAAAATGAACTCGACCGTCGCCGCTATGACTTGGTATTAAAACCGCAAGCCCTTGAGTATGTCAAAGCTTTTATGGAGTTTCGGGTCAAATTATCGAAGATTTTATTTGCGGTCGTAGATAAAAAAACGTTAGACGTTGTGAAACAATTCTTTGTTGGGGTAAAAGAATACTCTATTCAACACTTGGAGCCGTATGAATCTTAGTCAACGTCTGTATGAAAAAGCCCAAGAATTAGGGGTTCATATTGGTATTGCGAGTGCCAAGGACTATGAACAAATTAAGCCCCTTCGGGCGTATTTGTCGTTTACG
>CBFHOU010000102.1:0-1058 GCA_965657695.1 Bacillota bacterium
CCTTTATTATAAAAAGTATCAAAAAGCGAAAAAAGCGATTGATCATCTACACCAACAATTAGATGAGGTTCGTCAAGACATTGAATATTACGATCAACTTTTGTTTGATTTAGAGATTGCCACTCCAGAAGATTTGGATGACATCAGAGCGATTTTCAAGCCAACTCCACAAACCAAAAAGCAATCCCAAAAACCAACCATCACCACCTTCCGACATGAGGGCGTTGATTTCTTGGTGGGGACAAATGCGAAAAAGAATGATTTGATTACTCATCAACTCGCAAGCAAAGATGATTTGTGGTTTCACATCAAAGACCAACCGGGTGCCCACGTGGTGGCAAAGTCCTCCAAAGAATCAGAAGCCACGATTCGTTACGGGGCAAATTTAGCCGCACTATATTCCACTGCGAAATACTCCTCGAGCGTTGAGGTTCAATACACAAATGTGAAACACCTAAAAAAAATACCAGGGCGTCCTGGCAGTTTTGTTTCAGTGGCTAAATATAAAACAATCTTTATAGATCCTGATTCATCGCTACTCTAACGTTAGATTTAATCCGTATAAAAAGCGAATGACATCTTCGGTGATTTCTTCTTTAACACTGGAGTTTAAAATACGGTGACGAGGCCCAGATAAGAACATAAGACGTTTGTCTTCTGTTTTTATTTTGGAGAAAATCCATAATGCACTATCAACCGGAATCAGTTCATCATTTTCGGATTGATAAATTCGGGTCGGAATATCAACAATATTTAACTCTTTTTTCACAGTTGCGACCAAGCGAGTGAAGTTCAAGAAGCTCGTTGGTTTCACTTTATCCAAACGGTCAAACATCGTGAAATACGCCCCACCTTTATCGCCAAACTCTTGTTGCATATATCGGCGGATAATTTCTTTACGCTCCCCGGCTTTGGCCTTAAATAAATCAAGGATAGAAGGGTATTGATTCTCCTCGCCAAACGTCTTGAGGAAATCGGTGAGTAACTGTGTGGTTCGGCCGTACTTAAAGGCGGGAGAGACTAAGACCAACTTATCGCAGCCATAACGGGTGGCTAAG
>CBFHOU010000103.1:0-1050 GCA_965657695.1 Bacillota bacterium
TGGTTTGTGGCGAGTATTTGGTCTGGTTCAGGATTGTTTTCCTCCACAGAGGCATTAGCACTATTTAACGATGCTTCGAATACGTGGTATCCGTTTTTAATCTTAGTGCCACCAATTCTTGGATCGGTCGCACAGCTATTTATGAAGAAGTATTCGTTACATGTTCAAGACTTCGTTGTCATTACAATGAGTGTCATCACAATTCCGATGATTATGGTCTTATACCCTTATGTCATTGAGGGAAGTATTGGCATTGCCTTTCCGGATTTATTAGGATGGGGCATTAGCTTTAAGATTGATATGCTTGGGTTTATTTTATTACTGATTACCAGTGTCGTATGGTTCTTGGTCATGGTTTATGCCCATCAATATATGAAACGTGAACATCACCATGCCCGTTTCTTCTTCTTCATGGGCCTTAGTTATGCGGCCGTCTTAGGTATGGGAATGGCAGGCGATTTATTTACCCTGTTCTTATTCTTTGAAGGATTAACCTTTGCGTCGTACATGCTCGTCGTACATGGGCAAACGAAAGAATCGTTTGCTGCGGGGTACGCGTTTATCTTCATGGGCATCATGGGGGGCTTACTCATCTTTGAAGCGATGGTGTACTTGCAAAACTATGTCGGCTCACTCGCCTTTGAATCGGCCTTAGCCGCCCTTGTGCCTGAAGGCAATGTTCGGTACCGCATTATGGGCTTCTTAATAGCTGGCTTTAGTGTTAAGGCGGGAATGGCCCCGGTTCATGTATGGTTAACCCGCTCTCATCCTGTCGCACCGGCACCCGCCTCCGCATTATTATCAGGGGTCATGATCAAAGTGGGAGCCTTTGCGGTGGTTCGGGTTGCGACCAGTTTCTTCTTTCCCGAGCCAGGAATCATTTATTCGACACTAGACCCTGTTTGGTTAACCTCACGCAACGTTGGACTACTAATCATCTGGGTTGGGGTCTTTACGATGGGATACGGCATCTTTTATGCCTTAATTCAATCGAACATGAAACGCATGCTGGCGTATTCGTCGATTTCTCAGATGGGCTTTATCTTCCTG
>CBFHOU010000104.1:0-1041 GCA_965657695.1 Bacillota bacterium
TGATGATAATTGGACGCCGAATGATTAATGAGATTTTGTCTGGTTAAGACAATCGTTGTTGGATTCGTATCGGAATCGAGAGCTAACTTCCACGCAGCTGCTGTTTCGGTTGCATTCGCGGGACGAATGACATTCATATTCGGAATCGCACGAAGTCCGGTTAATTGTTCAATGGGTTGATGGGTGGGTCCATCTTCACCAACGGCAATCGAGTCATGAGTAAAGACAAAGATACTGCCGATACGCATTAAGGCAGCCAGTCTCATACTCGGTTTACAGTAATCAGAGAAGATTAAGAATCCTCCCCCAAAGGCTTTGACGCCTGATAAGGTTAATCCATTGACAATCGCTGCCATGGCATGCTCACGCACCCCAAAGTTAATATTACGGCCACTTGGATGTTTCACCGAAAAGTCACCACCCGTTCCTTTGGCTTTGGTGGATTTCGTTAAGTCAGCACTTCCGCCAATAAAATATGGAATCTTTTTCGAAATTTCACTAATGACTTTCCCTGACGAAACACGAGTTGCTTCATGGGTTAAGGCTTCAAAAGCAACCATTGGTGTTGTAAGTTGTGTTGTGAGTTCAGCGTAGAGTTCTGGATAATTATCTTTATACGAGACAAAGAGTGATACATAGGCCTCGTATCGTTTTTTACCGCGTTGTTTAATTTGTTCAAAGTCTTTATAAACTTCTTTTGAGATTTCAAAGGGTTCAGTGATCTCTAAGTTTTCTAATAACGCTTGATAACTCTCAGCACTAAATGGAGCTCCGTGAGCATCTGAATTACCCGCTAAATCTGAGCCGTCACCAATCACGGTTTTAATTTCGATAAAGACTGGTCTTTTGAATGATTTCGCTTCTTCAATGCGGGCATGAAGAACATCTTGATTCGTCCCATCCTCTACAAATAGATATTGCCAGTTCATTGCTTGAACTTTTGCTTTAATATTCTCACTATTGGCATCAGAAACGGGACCATCGAGCTGAATATCATTCGAATCAAATAACACGATTAAATGATCGAGGCCTAAATGACCG
>CBFHOU010000105.1:0-1036 GCA_965657695.1 Bacillota bacterium
TCACTTACGACACGCGAATTATCACGTATGGTGCAAAAACAACCTTGGAGATTTAAACGTCTACCGGTTTCAGACGGAGTTCAACCTGCGTCGAATGGCTCTCTTTATGGAGTCGTTGGTGGGGAGTTGTATGCGACCTTTCATGAATTGGCACAGATGGAACAATCACCAATCACATTTAATTTATCTGCTCTTCACAAATTCGAAGATGGCATTGTTGAAACTCAAGTGAAGATTGGTAAGAAATCCTTTCGCGTTGCCGTCGTTCATGGAGGTAAAGCAATGTCGACCTTCTTCAAGAATTTACCTAGCATGAAAAAAAGCTATGACATTGTTGAATTCCATGACATGTTTGGGGGTCTAATCAATGGTGGTGGACAACCGATTGTCAGTGAAGACTTCTTGTTTGGGTGGAATGTTGCTCGTATGCGAACCACGGGGTATTTAAAAGCCGTCGCACCAAGCGAGGCTGCTCAACACCCTATTTATCCACGCCTCATCCAAGAACCAGGTAGCCCTGAATCGAGAAAACTGTTTGCAACTAGTTTCTCGAAGAAACCATTTACAAGGAAGTAATTACAATGCCTAAAATGACATGGACCAAACCGAGTAAGGTGAATATTCCGCTGCATAATCCAACGACGAAATATTATGATTTGTTGGTCAACGTAGGGGACAGTGTGAAAGTTGGTCAGCCAATTGCACACCGATATGCAACGGATCTTAAGATCCCGGTTTTTGCGAGCATTAGTGGAACTGTGAAAGAGATTAAAAGCATGGAAGTCACCAATGGAATTCAGATGGACCATGCTGTGATAGAAAATGACTATGAATTCCATCGAGTTGAACGAAACAAGCTAACACGACGTTCTGCGAAAGAGCTTCGTGATCACATTACAACAATGGGGATTGGTGGACAATACCAAAACGGGATGCAAACTCCACTCGCTTTTGATGAGTCCATTCAACAAGTCGTTATTAATGCGGTCTATCAAAACCAAGCGTTTACGAAAAAGGCTGTAGCGGTCTTAGAAGA
>CBFHOU010000106.1:0-1034 GCA_965657695.1 Bacillota bacterium
GCTATTTTTTGTGTCGCGCAGTGCGACCTGAATAATTCGTTTAAACATATATCCTCCTATGTATTTTGATACAGCGCTCGTTTATATAGCCAGTGCGAAATACCATATAACACGAGTCCAAATCCAAATAAGATAATTGCGGATTGCCAAATAATCGTAAATCCACTATACGGTAGAACCGCTGCTTCAATCCCTTGAACCATATATTGAGTTGGAATGAGTTGATTGAACCATGGATTAAAACTTGGATAAATATACGTAATAATTGGGATTGCTAGTACCAAATAAAGTGTGAAGATTCCAGTCATCGAATCAGATACATTTTTATAAACTGCACCAATAAGTAAACCTAAACCTGCACCGACAAAACTAGCTGGGATTAAGACAAGATATAAATACCCATAATTAGCTTCAAACCCCCGAAGTGCCCCAACCACCAAGGTTCCACTAATCAAACTTAAGGTCATCATGTTCAGTGCTTTGGATAGTAAATGCTCTAACAATCCTCCTGGGGTTACCATATATGCGGTATGCATCTTTTGATCTTTTTCCACAAAGAGCATCACTGAGAGTAAGAACATTCCAATTAAAGCAGAGTCCATCACAATAATTAAGGGGATGAATCGTTCTTTGAACGTTACATCGGCTAACTCGGGAATTAATACCGTTGTGGGATACTCTCTAATTTGCTCATTGCTAAAACTTTGGAGTAATCCCGTTTTAATTAGATTGGCAAATTCTTCATCCGCATTCGTTTGAGTATATAAACTCACAATAGGTTGATTATCAACTTGTTCAATAATAATTCCATACGCATTCGGGTTTTCTTCCAACGCTGCAACAACAGCAGCTGGCGAGGCTAATACCTCTGTTTCAACATCGTCAAGTAAAGATGAATAGGCTGGATCGATATATTGATATACATCGGGTTCGGTGTAATTATCTGGTAAGACAAACTGAATAAATAAGATAAAGATAAGAGACGAAGCTAACGTGATATACAAATAAAAGTGTCGATGGCCATGCAAGAAGTC
>CBFHOU010000107.1:0-1023 GCA_965657695.1 Bacillota bacterium
TTGCGTCATTGGAGAAACCTCATTTATAAAAACCACATCACTTTGAAGCCTGGTAAATAAAGCCCAAAAGAAGCCACTTACTACAAAAGACAAATAATTTAGCGATAAAAATATAAGACCCTTACGCCTTGGCAGAATTGGAAGGCGAATCACTTTGACTCCTTGGATGACTTCTCGGTTTTTGCGAAGCCATCCATAGCCAGAGAAAAAACGGCCTTTTGGATAATTGGGAATCCCTGTGATAACAGTTACATCATATCCACGTTTAACCCATTCAAAAGCTAGATCATTAATTCGAAATTCTTCGGGATAAAAATACTGACTAATAATGGTCAATCGACGTTTGGACTGGTTCGTCATTATTTTTATCCCCTTTCATTATTATTGTAAATTGATGTTAAGCGATAAGTAAGATTGCTACAACACTGAGTAGGTTATGTAATCCGTGAGCAGCACTGGATACCCAAATGTTTTTCCCACTATAAATATAAATCATCGATAAGACGACACCGAGAAAGAAATAAATCGGTAAAAATATTAAGCTTTCAATATCTGCAACATGTAAGACCGCAAATAATACGTTGGTAATAATGACGCTCCCGATGACATTTACTTTACTTATTAGTAATTCAAATAATGCACCACGAAACAGAATCTCTTCGATAAAGGGCACAAATAGAACAACAGGAATCGCCATCAGGATGGGTTGAGACTGAATTAAATCTGATACCACTTCCTGATTTAAACTTTGACCTTCAATACCAATCCACATATAGCCTAAGCTAAAGACTAAATTTACAAGATACAATCCTGCAAATCCACCTAAAATATAACGAATGGACGTTGAGTTTTGAATTAGACGCAAGAAATCATAACGTAAAATCGATCGAAGAAACCACGCAAACATTGCAACAGTTAGTGCACTCGATAAAAAGGTACTCGCTAAACTGAGCTCACGAAATATGTCATCGGTAATGACTAATCCGGTAGCACCTGCATATAAACTAAATGCTAAAACAATAA